>JBFWWY010000350.1:0-4567 GCA_050245935.1 Phycisphaerae bacterium
AATTGGCAGGTAGCGGGTGATATCTGACAACTTCTTTGAAAAATTGAGAATTAAAGCGGCAGCAGGGCCCAACTATCACCGCACCAAAATCACAAAAGAAAAACCGCAGCATCGTTGTGCTGCGGTCGAGAGTGCTTACCGTCTTGATGGTCACTAATCAGGCAGTCTGTCGCCGGTGCTGAATCCTACCAATACTTCCTGAGTTTCCAGCGTCATATCATTGATATTGTTCAACGTCGATCCGCTGGGTATGCCGTAACCATGATACCGGGTCTGCTTTTCCGTCATGTACTCAACGTGCCCGTCGAAGAACATGGCATTCAGACCCAGGCCATTCCCACTTCCGTGCCGGTAACTCTTCTTCCTTCCCAAATTCTCCATGCTGGCATTGTCCGGATTCTCCGTGCCCCACTCGACCGAGCGGCGAAAACTTGTTCCTGATCCGGAATAGCTTCCAGCCCCCAGGCCGCGCCGGTTGTGGTCGTAGTCCCAGACTCCATTGTCGCCGCGAACATATCGCGCGCCGTCCAGGAGAAAAAACTTTCGTGAAGGCGGACCGATTCGATCGACGCGCGGTTGATAGTCCGGTGGCGGCAACGTTTCCCAATTCGTTTGATAAACCTGCCAGGTAAAGTCGGTCACGGGAACGCCTGAGGAGTTAATGATGGTAATACCTTGCAACTTTCCGGTATTTCCACTCGCCCGATAATTCTCGCCCATGAGCAACATCTTGTAGATTGTCAGATAACTACTGCCCGTTTGCGCGGCGAATTCACCGGCGGCGGGAGGCGTGGACGGATACGGAATCATTGTGTCTCGTACTTCGGCGCACCGAAAGACGCCTTCTCTTGTCGAATACATGCGCGCGAAGACGTTATCCTTTTCCACTGCCGTGTCGCCCATATAGGCTTCTCGCAGTGGATTCGCCCAGTCATACATCGTCGTCGGGGCGTCTCGGTACGTGAAAAAATTTCCAGCCCCATATGCCGGAACGCCGGAGCCGTTGGGCGCGCCAACGATCCACTCGTTGTTCTCAGTTGAGTAAGAAGTCGCGGCGATGCCGATGGACTTCATATTCGTGCCGCAAATCACGCGACGTGCGAGTCTTCGCGCCCCTTGCAGTGATGGAAGCAATATCGAGATGAGCACAGCAATGATCGCAATTACGACCAAAAGCTCGATCAACGTAAACCCGAGTCGCCTGGGTCGATCTGTCATCAGTCCAATCCTCGTCGTCACCTGTAAACTCTCAGTGCCGAATGATTTCGCCGCATTGTGTACAGCGTGTAATGTCTTCCAGATCCGCATACTGCTCTGGAAGCATCCCTTTAAGATTCTGATTCATCGGCTGCTTGTTGCCACATTTCCGGCAGGTAAAGAGATCCGTCACGGTTTGCTTTTTACAACGTGGACATTTCGGTGGATAGGGCTCCCCGGCACGCACCGTTACCGAACCCTTCCATTCACAACCTTCCGCGACACAGATAGAGTTCAGCGTCGCCGCATTCCCCGGCCGCAACCACGCCTGATACGCATACACGCCGCCCACAACGACCAGCGCCGCGATAATGCCGTAAATGACCGTCGTCTTGTTCATTCGCCTGTCTGCATCCCCCGCGCGGCGCCGGGTCTGGTGAATCTACCTCGGACCCTTCGGTACGTGCCGCTTCGCAAGGTAATTGTTTTATCGCAACGGACCGTTAACGAATTGTAAAGATACTGTTAATACGAATAACGTTGACCGCGCACATCCCGTCGCTCGTCCCTGAGCCCGGTGCACGATCGCATCATCCCTGACGTGCAGCGGACATCATAAACCGTACTCTTTGATTTTGCGATAGAGCGTGCGCGTCCCGATACCCAGCATTTTCGCCGCCTGCTCCCGATTGCCTTCCGTATGATCCAGCGTCCGCTCGATCATCAGCCGCTCCACGTCGGCAATCGTCATCCCCACCAGCGGCGTCTGATTCACCGGCACCAGATCGCGCTTGCCCCGAATCTGTTCCGGCAGATCCTCCATCCCGATCGTCCCCGTCTCGACCTCGATGACCAGCGCGTCAAACAAATTCCGCAGCTCACGCACGTTCCCCGGCCAATAATAGCGCGTCAGTGCCAGCATCGCCTCGCTCGAAATGCTCTCGACGTCCGTATCCTGATCTTCATTCGCTTTCGCGAGAAAATGATGCGCCAGCAGCGGGATGTCCTGTCGCCGCGCCCGCAGCGGCGGCACCGCGATCTCCCAATGATGCAACCGATAGTACAAATCCGCCCGAAATTCGCCCGCCTCCACCTTTTCAAGCAACTCGGCGTTCGTCGCCGCGATGATGCGGACGTCGACACGCCGCACTTCTGTCGATCCGACAGGCGTGAACTCGCGGCGCTCCAGCACCCGCAGGAGCTTCGTCTGCAGATGCAGCGGCATATCGCCGATCTCGTCGAGGAAAATTGTGCCGCCGTCCGCCGCGGCAAAAATGCCTTTTTGATCGGCAAAAGCGCCGGTAAACGCCCCCTTCACATGCCCGAAGAGCTGACTCTCCAGCAGGCTCTCCGTAAACGCCGCACAATTCACCGCGACAAACGGCTTCTTTGCCCGCGGGGAGCGTTTGTGGATCGATTCGGCGATCAGATCTTTACCGGTTCCCGTCTCGCCGATGATGAGCACGGTCATCTTGCCCTTGGCAGCGACTTTTTTGATCCGCTCGATGATGCGGTGCATCGCCGGCGACTCGCCGACGATGCCGTCAAAGACCTCATACGCGTGTTTGGAGGCGGACTCCTGCAACCTGCGATCTTCACGCCGCGAAACCGCCTGACGCGCGACGATTCCAATTTTTTCGAGGATTTTCGGGCTCGGTGTGTCGGCTGGCAGTGGGGCAAACTGGTCGGCGGAGGGCCCCTCGATCTCCGTGACGCCGATGGCAACCAATCCCGCGTCTGGCGCGTTTTCTTCCAGGGCATCCGCGATCGAATCGATCACGCGAGGATCCCGATCGGCTCGGGCAACCATCACATCCGGCGCGCGGTTGATAATCGACTGTTGTGCGGCCTCCAGCGTTGTAACCAGCAGGCACGGGTAGTTCTTTTCGCTTCTCAACACCTCGCGCAAGGCATCTCCCCGGGCCTCGTCCGGGTCAAAAATGAGTACAAACGCGGAATTCTGCATTTTTCCTTCGCGTTGATCGGTCTACTGGGAACGGCTTGTTTCGAATCGCTATCATAGCGAAATTCACGACGATCGCCGCCCTGTGCGGCCGGCAAAGTCTCGACGGATTGCGATCGCGAGGAACGAAAAGATGGCATGGATTCGAACGGTACCGGATGAAGAAGCCGAGGGCCTGCTGGCCGAGTTGTACGCGGCCGCGCGCAAACGCGCCGGGCGCATCTACAACATTGTGCGGCTTTTCAGCCTCAGCCCGAAAACGATGCGCGCGAATTTCGCTTATTACGAAGAGCTGATGCTTCGGGAGTCGTCGCTGTCGCGGTCCCTCCGCGAATTGCTCGCCGTCATCGTCAGCAAAGCCAACTGTTGCGATTACTGAGTGCAGGCGCATGCCAACGATCTCCGGTCGGAGATCGAAAAAGATCCCGGGGGCATCCTGCAACGCGACTCGGGATCGACGAATGCGGCGGCACTGGATCGCATGGTCCATGACGTGGTTGGCGATTGGCGGCAAGCGCCGCTCAGAAAAGAAGTTATGTTGCTCTGCGAATACGCCGAAGCAATAACTTTGTCTCCGTCCAACGGTGCGGAGGAAAGAGTCCGGACCTTACGAAAAGCTGACTGGACCGAAAAAGAATTGTTAGAGGCCCTTCAAGTGGTGTCCTACTTTAACTATATTAACAGAATGGCGGAGTCGTTGGGGGTTTCGCCCGAACCTGGCATGCCGACTTGGGGTCGCGTACCCGACGGGCAAAAAGGAGGTACCCTGTGAAAATCCGCGGAATGTTTGCGCTGGGTGGTTTGATTGCAATTGCGGCCGGCGGTTGTCCCATCGCCTCGGTATTGCCGGAGTTGCGCGACGCGTTGCCCGAGGGGCCGCGCATGGGAACGCGGATGGTGCAGGAAGACATTGCGAGTGGACAGCTCACCCTCGCGGAAATTCGCGCCCGCGGAATGCTGATGTTCACCAGCCCCTTCAGCATCGAAGACGGCTACGGCGACGGACCCATGAATCCCGACGACACCCTGTCTTTCGGCGGTCGTCCGACCTTGCAGAACAACGGCGTCTTTCTTCGCGTGAACGGTCTCGACGCCCAGACGTGCCTGGAGTGTCACTCCATTACTTCGAACGCAACCATCCCCGCAACCCTCGGGATCGGCGGCGTCGGCACGGCCGCGACGAACGCAATCATCATGCCGCGAAAGATCGACTCGATCGACTTAGACAGGAACGGTTTTGCCGGCTTCGACGGCCGCTTCGCAAATCCGCCGTTCCTCTTTGGCTCCGGCGGCATCGAACTGCTCGGCAAGGAAATGACAAGCGATCTTCAGGCGCTCAAGCGTCAGGCCGAAGACAATCCCGGCCAGCGTGTCGACCTCATCAGCTAGGGTCTGAGCTTCGGCTCG
>JBFWWY010000351.1:0-4566 GCA_050245935.1 Phycisphaerae bacterium
AGTTTTTTGAAACAGATGGCGCAATGAGCGCCTATGCCAGGCGTGTCGTGCGAAATCAGGCAGGGGAGATCAGCGAGATTGCTTCCATCCAGGAGTGGGAAGTGTTTTCGTCTGAGGCACTCGAACAGATCGCTGCACCCGAAGCCTATCGCACAGCCTATCTGGATGCCAGAATCGGCGAGAACTAGCTCGGTCCACTATTTGACGACGGGGCGATCCGCGCGGACGAGCGCGGGAATCTCGGCATTGTGATCGCACCGTCAGGCGTGACCTGGTTGACTAGGTGGGAGCAGGTTCGTTTTGTTGCACGAGATGCCACCAGCTTTGCAGAACCCGTCGGCGACGAAAAAGTGGATACACTTGCAGACTTACTGTTGAATTCGTCGCCCGGCGCCGAAAATGTTTCCATCTGGTGTACCCCCGCGCTGCGGGGGATGTGCGCCGGCGACATCGTCAGCGCGGAGATCAATGCCGGACAGATTGGCGTCCAGCAGCGATATCTGATGCGTTTTCGTGCTTATCCAGGGTGCACGTTTGCGCCGATTATGGCGCCAACCGCAGCCAATGACCCGGATTGGGGCCAGGACGTCCGTGACTTCACGTTACAGAATATCGGCATACGATTCTGGCAGCGCGGCTGGACCCGCGCCGGTTGGCGCGAGACACCGTACGTCAGTTTTTCGGTCGTCCTTTGTCATTAGAATGCCCGATCGCTGCAGATATGGATCGTCGGTGAAATTTATTTCGCAGATCCCCCAAAGCGAAGGTGGACCGCATCAATGAGTGGAAATTCCGAGAAGAAGCGGAAAGGCAAACAGTCAAGCGGCGAAAAGACGTCAGCCTCTCGCCGTGCCGCGGCCGCCGCGCGCGAAGCGGCCCGTCACAGCCGGACCCGTCATGATCACAAGACGGAAATTGCCGAAGATTATGTGGAACTCATCGCGGCGCTGTCGAAGTCGCGTGGAGAGGCACGAACCGTTGAAATTGCGGAGCGATTGGGCGTCTCGCATGTCACCGTTACGAAGACAATCCGGCGCCTTGCCAAGGAAGGGCTGGTTACGACGGAGCCGTATCGCTCCATCTTCCTCACCGACAAAGGCGAGGAAATCGCGCGGCACAGCGCTGAGCGGCATGCAATTGTTCTCGAGTTCCTGAAGCGGCTTGGCGTTGATGATCTGCAGGCCGAGATTGATGCCGAAGGGATAGAACATCACGTGAGCGAGCAGACGCTGGCGGCCATGAAAAAATTCGTCGATCATTCGCAAGACAAGTAGCATTCTTCGTGGGCGCGAAATTGCAACATCGCGCTTTTGTGGAATCGCAGTCAAGTCTTATAATTCGCGGAATGTATCCCCGTCTTCGCGCTCGCCGAGGGCGGCTCCCATTCGTTGCAAAGGCAACAGCATGACCGGAAGAGAAATGGAAATCCGCAGAATCCACTGGGTCGAGGCATTTCCGTTCCTGCGTCTGTTCCGTTCATTTGGTCTTGCGAGAAACCCGTCGCGATTATTTCTGGCATTGTGCGCTGTGTTGTCGTGCTACGCGCTCGGACGACTGCTCGACGCGATATGGTTGGGGCTTGATCGCGACTTGTCCATATCCTTCGCGCTGAACGATTCCGATGCCGGGACGCTGCGTGCAAACTGGTCGGATGATCCATCCCTGGCCATGCGACAGGCCTTGCGCGACGCGATGATCGGCGACACGCCGCTCGTGGATTACCGTGCGCCGGATCAGGAGTCGCCCGCGAAGATCGGACCGTTCGCATTGCTGATGCGGACGAAGATTCGCGCTGCCGAGACTGTCATTCAAGGTGCGTGGGAGACCATCGGTTTTCACGGCGGACCGAACACGTTTATCCGCGCCGCGGCGGTCGGTTGGTATGGTTCGCTCTACGTTGCCAAGTCACGACCCATTTTCTGCTTCCTGTTCGGGCTTGGCGCGATTGCGATCCTGAGCTTTTTCTGTGGCGCGATTGCGCGAAGCGCTGCGGTCGATTCCGCCCGCGACGAGCCGATGTCCACGCGCGAGGCGTTGTCGTTTGCCAAAACGCGATGGGCCGATTTCGCGGCGGCCCCCACGTTCGCGGGCGTACTCGTTGTGCTGTTTACCATCCCGTTGTGGTTGTTTGGTTTGGTAGGCGCGATTCCGGTGCTGGGCGATCTGATGACCGGCCTCTTCTTGCCGGTGGGAATGCTGCTCGGGTTCGTGGTCGCAATGATTCTTATCGGGACGGTTTTCGGGTTTCATTTGATGTGGCCGACGATTGCGGTGGAAGATTCCGACAAGCTCGATGCGGTTTCTCGAGCATACAGTTTCGTCGATCGACGACCGTGGCACCTGGCTTTCTATATGTTTGTATGGTTGATGTATATGGGCATCTGTCTCGGCTTCGTGCGCTGGTTGTTCTTCCTGGCGCTGAAAGTCGTGCACGCATCGCTGGCGTGGGTCATGACCGGCGTGGGCGCGGGGAATGGGGCAGTCTCGAAAATTGAAGGCTACTGGCGAATGGCGGATCTTGCCGATTTCAGCGCCACCTCAGGGTATCTTGTGCCGTTTTACGGCACATTTCCCACAGGCGATTTCGGACTTGTCGGCGACGCGACGGCGATGCTGATCAAATTCTGGGTGTATCTCGCGGTTGCGCTGTTCGCCGCGCTCGCGCTCAATCTCTGGATCTGCGGCAGCGTGCAAATGTATTTTCTGATGCGCCGCGGCGTTGACGGCACCGATTTTTCTGAAATTCATGCACATTTGCCGAGTGCGGCGGTGCCGATTCACGGCGACGAGGCTGCGCCACCAGTAGCCGCGCAGGAGTGAACGCATCGAGGCTTCTTGACCTGAATTTTTGTTGCTCGAAGAATAATATCGAAGTGCTCCGCGACGACAGTCTGCAATCTGGAGATCTTGTCCATGTTCAATCGAACAAGCGAGTCGTACCCATCTGTTTGCCCGATGACACCTTGCTCTTGCTCGCGCAAGACGAAAGCGCCGACAGGCGTTGGATTCAAACGCCTGGGCATTTTATTTGTGCTCGCGACCGTGGCCGCTGCTACCGCACAGCAGACGAGCCTGCAGACGAATGCTCCCGCGCAAACGTCCCCGGCGTCCGCAGGCAAGGAAATTACAGCGCGCGTCATCGAAGTCAAAGGTGATGCTTCCTACTTGCTGCCGACTGAAAAAGACTGGAAAAAATGCAAAGTCGACGATGAGTATCCCCAGCTCACGCAAATGCGAACCGGGATCGGCGGGTCGCTCAAGCTTCAGGTCGGCAGCGAGGCACCGTATACCGCAATCGTGATTGACCCGATCTCGCGCATGATCCTCAGCGACGCGACGGTTACCTCATCCACGAAGCGGGTGCGTGTTGGTGTTTCGCACGGCCGAATCCGGGCGGGAGTCGCCGAAGGCGGTCTGACGAGCGACTTTACGGTGGATTCGCCGGTGGCGACCTTATCGAAAAAGGGCACCTGGGATTTCGGTCTGTTTTACGAGCGCGGTTCCGACCGGTTTGAAATATTCCTCCTCGATTACGGTCTTGTCGAAGCTCTCAGCAAGGTGACGAACGAAGTGCAACGATTGCAGCCGGGAGAAGCGGTGACACAAGCCATGCGCAGGTGGGGGGACGAGGCGCAACTCCGACGGAATATCGCGCTGGTCGACCTCTTCGGGCAGGACAATGTCGAGCTGGCATTCAACCGGATTCGGAACGACGGTCTCGGCGTGATCGATCCCGGCAGTGGCAAAAGCGATCTCTTGAATCTGCGCAACACCAACGCAACTGCGGAATTTCGCAATCTTGTCGATAACCAGATTCGCGCAACGCCGCTCGTGATCACGCCGCCGCCGATTCTCCCGCCGACATTCGTGCGGCCGGAGGGATTTTTCGGGACGGGCCGAGGCGACGAGTTACTCAACGTCATTATCGATCAGAACAATTTCCTGGCCCGTGAAGGCTACGCACGGCCGGGGACGTTTCGCTTCCGCCGCTCGGCCCTCGAGGGCTGGATGAACGCGAACCGGTAACGCCGTTTGCCGTTCCCACGCTGAAAGCCGCAAAAGCAATTTGAGCGGTGGGTATCGGCTTGCCGCTCAGGGATGGCTTGCAATCAGCTCCGCACATTGCCGAAACTCATCGGCATTGGCATTCGTCCACGTAAACTCTCCGCGCGCACCCGCAGTGGCCTGCTCGCGATGATGAGGCTCAATGCGCGCACCTGCGTCAAGCAGGATCTGTACGATTTTCGGTCGACCGCCGACGATTGCCCAGCCGAGAGGCTCGTTCTGATGCATATGCCCGGACTTCATGGTCAGGTCCGCGCCGCCGGCCACGAGTGCTTTCGCAACGTCCACCTGATTCTCCCACGCCGCAAAATGCAGCGGTGTGGCATGATCATAAGCGCCGCGCGCGTTCACGTTCGCACCCTTCGAAATCAACCATTCCGCGGATTGTACGGCGTCGGTCATCGCCGCGACGTGCAGCGGCGTGGCACCGCGCCCGATCTCGTAAAAATAAATGTGAAGCGCGTTCGTATTTTCGCTCGTCCGAAAAAGGTTTTCACGTAT
>JBFWWY010000352.1:0-4558 GCA_050245935.1 Phycisphaerae bacterium
CGAATCGGACAATCAGGTCCGCGAGTTGGTTGTCCGGCAAGGGGATCATCTGACGCTCTATAGCATGCGCGATTTTCTCGGTTCCGACCCGAATGCGGCACCCGCCGACCCGGCGACGCAAGTTGCCTCGGCGCCCTCGGTGCCGAAAAACAGCGTTGCCGAAAAAGATGCCAACAAAAAAGATCGCGCGCCGACGACGTACGAACTGCTGATTGAAGGTGACGTGCGGGCAGACCAGTATCGCGGCGAACAACGTGTCGCCGGCATGCGCGCCGACAAAATTCGACTCGTCATCGATTCGGGGCATGGCGGACAGAACGCCCTGACGCGGCGCAATGCCGAAGCTTCAGCGCCCGCCGGCGTGCCCAATGAGAATGCTGCCTCGAACGCCGAGGTCGCTGCGCCGCCCGAACAAACCGGAAAGCTGGTATTAACGTGGACAGGTCCATTGCGGCTCAATCCGCTGGGAGAAACGCGATCTGCGTCGCAACCGATGCGCCGGCACTTTGAGGCGACGGGCAGTCCGGTGGTACTGGAGCAGCGCGATGGTGGGGTTGAGTGCGGGCGCGTGGAATATCACGAAGAAACCAAGCAGGTCTGGTTGTATCCGACGCGCGAGGGGCGAGTCCGCTTTCAGCGCGATGCCCGGGCATCGGCCAGCGCGGACAGCGTCTACATCGATCAGAAAAATAACATCGTAAAACTGATCGGGAACGTCCTCTTGAACTCCTACGGCAACAACGGGCGCAACGCGGTTGCGATTCGGGCCGACTTGTGGGGGGAATTGCTGCTCCGCGATCGAGACGCGGAGCTGCCCGCGGAACCCGCCGTGCAGGCCGCTCCCGACGTCATGAGCGCCACGGATCAGGCAAACGTCAATTTCGGAGACCTGCGTGCGGCGCGGTTTGTCGGCAGCGTGCACGTCGAATTCGGGAAAGATCGACTCGACGCCGGGCAGCTTGACGTCGCATTCCGTCATGATGATGCGGCCCCGAAGCTCAACGGCACGCTGGAGCGCGTGATCGCGTCGAGCGGCGTGTTGTTCAAAAACGGCCCCCGCGCCCTGCGCTGTGATCGCTTGCTGCTCGATTTCGCCGTGACCGAGGCCGGTGACATGTTCCCCGCGGAGACGAATGCCTCCGGCGACGTCCTCATGCGGCAGGGGCGTGCCACGGTGCGCGGGCGCAACGTCCACGTGGAATTCGATCCGCCGCCACCCGGTGCGGTAGGCGGTTCGAATGATCCGCGCGTGCGGGCGCTGCAAATTGTTGATCAAGCAAAGCTCGTCAATCCGGACAGCCGCGTCGCAGCGCGCGGGGACAAGATCATCGCGCGCTTCGAAGGTGATAATGTCTTGCGCGACGCCGACGTGATCGGCACACTCGATCACTTCGCCGAGGTGCGGGCCGACAACTATCGCGTACGCGGTCAGAAGATTGAAATGAATCCGAGCGAGCAACGACTGCGCGTGGACGGTCGCGCATGGCTCGCGTTCGACGCGCAACAACTGACGCGGGCTCCGGGGAATCGCCCCGTGCTTGTGCAGATCGACAGTCACCAATACCTGAACGTTGACGCGAAAAATGACAAAATCGAGTTCGCCGGCAATGTCTCCGCACGCAGCGGCGACGAAAAGCTGGATTCTGACCGTCTGACCCTGCTTCTCCGCAGCGAAGAGCGCGAACGCACGGCACCGAAACGACGGCTCGCGGTGTTCTTTCCCTTCTCGGCGTTTTTAGCGACCTCCGGCAACGGCCTTGCGGCTGAAGACTCCGAGACATCCAACGCAATCGGCATTGCCGATCGTGCTCAGCGCGCGTACCGGAGCGTTGCGGTGGCGATGGGCTTGTCGCCGCGGGGCGTCGACTCGCCGCGCGTACCGCTCGGCATCGCGCCGAATGACGAAGCGTTTCGCAAAATGCCGGTGCGGCTGGTCGCGGACAATTCCATTTTTCTGAGCGAGCCGAAGTCGCCGCTCGGCAAGATCCTGTCGACTGCGGAAGTCGTGTCGACCAAGCTGAATTTTGACATTGAGAATCGGCAGATTGTTTCTCTCGGGGAAACGTTTCTGGGCATGACGACGTACACGCTGGAAGAAAAAGCCGCGGAAATGCAGGCAGGCGGCGCTTCGTCGTCGCCTTTGGTGGCGCGGGGTCCCAGTCAATCGGCACTGATCTGTAACAAGCAGATGACCTACGCGATCGGAAGCGATAGTGCCGGTGCCCGTCGGGATGCGGTCGTTTTTGACGGCGATGTGCGGCTGATCCATCGGACAGGTCGCGAAATCAAGAGTATTGAGGAAATGATCCCGGATCTGCGCGCGGATCAGCTTGAAAAGCTGCCTTCCCGCTCAACGTCCCTCGATTGCGAACGCGTCGAATGTGAGTTTGTCGCGAATGCATCAGAAACGCGCGGACCACGCAGCGGCATGGAGCTTGCATGGATGATCTGCAACGGCGAAGTCTATCTTCGCGACAAACAGGAAGACACCATCCGCACGGTTTACTGCGATCGGCTGGAGTTCAATCGCGAGAATTCGACGATCACCGCGAACGGGAATCTCCCGGATTCCGTCCGCATTCTGATCGAGAACCCGACCACGAACGAGTTCAGTCAGCCGGTCATCGGGCAGTACTTCACGATTGACCTGACGAACAATCAGGTACGTACGGACCAGACGCGTGGCGAATTCCGCCGGTAGGGAGCCGGGACGGATAAGAACCGAGGAATCGACAGCGCCGCGTACAGCACTGTTCATGTGGATTTCGTACGCAGCACAAACCTCGAGATGATGGGCTACCGCGCGAACGGTTCCCCGCGGCCGGCCCGCAGCGACTTCTCTATTCTCCGACGATTTGCACAATGACTTCGCGCTGCCGCTTACGGGTGTCGAAGTCGATCAGCACAATCTGTTGCCACGTCCCCAATGCGAGGTTGCCATCGATCAGGGGAACGGAAATCGACGGGCCGAGCAGCGAAGCGCGAATGTGCGCATGGCCGTTGTCGTCATTCCAGGTTTCTTCGTGCTTGTAATACGCGCTTGCGGGCGCAATCTTTTCAAAGAAGGCCGCCAGATCGTGTGTGATCAGTCCGGGTTCGGATTCGGTGGTCGTGATGGATGCAGTCGAGCCGACAACGTGGACACAAACGATGCCGTTGTGGATACCTGCTGCAACAACGACGCGAATTACATCGTCGTTGATATCGAGTACTTCGCAGTTTCCGCGCGTGGAGAATCGAAGGCGTTGGGTGACAACCAAGATGGACTCAGCTTTCTGCTTTCGCTTCTTTCGCGCGGGCGCGTCGAAGAAGCAGGCGGGTTGAAAACCCGCTCCGCTTTTGACCCCACCTGACCCCCCGAGATGCGAGTGCAGCGGCCTCGCCACACGACGAGTGCCGCGATATTCCGCCACGAATCGTCGGATTTATTTGGTCGGCGATTTTTTTAGCCATTCCTCATACGGAACTGTAACCGGGCTGTTTTTCACGGCCGGGATCAGGACGTGCATGATGCCTTTGTTGTTTTCGAACACGACCGTATGCAGCGTTTCCTCGACGGCCGCTTTTCGCCCGAGTTCCAAAGCCTCTTGCCACTTCAGCTTTTCGTTGAGTTTTACGGTTTCGCGCAGTGCCGTGGTCAGAATGCCATAGCGGTTGCATTCGCGAATCTCGCCCCGCTTGCGGACATGGTTCGTGCAGCAGATCGCGCTGGTAAGTTGATCATTGTCGTCATCGTCGGCGGTGCGGATCGTCAGTCCGCCGTCGCGCCCGTTTCCATCGTATTCGAAAATCTGTGCCGGGTTGTCGAGACCGTTGTAAGCCGTGCTCACGTGCATGTTGTTGCCGACAATGACGCGGTGCTTTTTGAAGGTCTCGGCGACGTCCGCAAATGCCGTGCGAGCGTTCGCATTCTCCATCGCCGCACGAAAAATCAGGCCACGCGCTGTGTAGCCCTCATTGTAGGATTTGGGCAAGCCGTTCGAATCGTGCGAAAGCATGGTGACATTCTGATCATTGACTGCGGTGAATACACCCAGCAGGCCGGGCCAGGTCACCGCGACGAATCCGTGCCGCTGTTCGTCGCCGTGAACAACCGCAATCAGTTGCTGCTTCACCATGGTGGGGGTGAAGTTATAGTCGAGGTTGCGGACGGTCAGGGTGTTCTGATCGGAGGTCATATCGCCCCACGCAGTGAACGTCGAGCACATCAGGCCGTTCCAGTCGGGGATGGAATTGACGGCCATCAGATCGTCCACGCTGAGGGCGCGCTCAAGGCGTTTCGAGCGAACGTTGGCGGCCCCGAGCCGTTCCTGCATTCCGCGAAGCATCGCTTTCAGCTCGTCTTCGGCCGGGCCCCTCGTAAAGCGAACCCGCTGTGAAGGGAGAATGAGGTTTGTATAGATCGAAAGATCCGGCAAATTGCGCTCGGAATGCGCGAAGTCGTCGACAAGCAGCAAAATGTCTTCGGCCAGCAGGTAACCCTGCGCGTGAGCCATCTCCTCACGCGTGCCCCAGAGTTCCAGAACACGCAATCCTTCGTATTGCCGGACCGCACCAT
>JBFWWY010000353.1:0-4520 GCA_050245935.1 Phycisphaerae bacterium
TTGGCCGTCGCCGCCTCGATGCTGTCCGCATCCTTGATTGTCGTCCAGCGCCGCACCGCGTCCCGGTAAAGCAGCTCAGACTCATCAAGGTGTCCTTGCAATCGCTCGATCCAGGCACGATTAGTCAAGGTATGCAGCGTTCGCGGATCGTCTTCGCCGAATTCCGCGCGTTGAATCTCGTAAGCCTCATTGAATAGCGGCACGGCTTCATCCAGCAAGCCGAGTGTTGCATAAGAAATGCCGATCGTGTTCTGCAGCTCTGTGCGGACGGCGGAGGACATCGCCTCGCTGCGGGCCAGTTGATCGCGGGCGCTGTCCAAAGCATCCGCCACGCGCGCCTCGCGGCCGGTGTCGAGCGAAGTAGACAGCATCGACGTCAGCATTTTGTTGATCTGCTTCGCGGTCTCGGCTTCCACGACGGCGATCCTGCGTTGGGACTCCGCATCGTCGCGCGCATCGATCGCTTCATTTTTCGAGGTGAGCGCGAGGGCGGCAGCACGGTTGGCACGCTGGTAAAGCACGGCCATCGTTGCCGCGGACGCTACGGCGAGCAACACAAACGCGAGGCCCGCTGCGACCGCAACCCGGTAGCGCGCAAGGTTCTTGCGCATCGTATACAACGCGCTGTCACGTTTCGCGGCAATCGGCTCGCCGGCCAGATAATGCCGGATGTCGGCCGCGAGTTCGGGCATGCTCTGGTAGCGACGATCCGGCGATTTCTCGAGTGATTTCAGTACGATGGTTTCCAGATCATTGTCGATTTCGCTCCGGAATTTGCTCGGCGGCGCCGGGGATGCATGGCAGATTGACTCCAGCACCTGCCGAAACGGGCCCGTCACGCCATAGGGGAATCGTCCGGTCAGCATTTGATACAGCAGAACGCCGAACGAATAGACATCGGTGCGGATATCGATCTTTTCACTGATGCCTTCGGTCTGTTCCGGACTCGCCCATGGCAGCGATCCCATGAACTCGCCGGTCATGCTCATCTGTGTCGGGATGTCGCCTTCGAACAATTCGCTCGATGCTTTTGCCAGTCCGAAATCGAGGATGTGTGGGCCGCCATCGCGGTCAATGCGAATGTTGCTTGGTTTCAGATCGCGATGAATCACGCCGCGCCGGTGGGCGTAACCAATCGCGTCGCAGATTCGCAATGCGAGCTCGAGCGATTCGCGGATCGGGCGTGCATGCGTGGGCGTGTGCTCGACGCCGGGCGTCGCAAACGGACCGACGATGGCATCGAAGGCCACGCCGTCGATGTACCGCATCACGAAATACGGGTGTCCCTCGATTGTTTCCCCGCTGTCATACACACTGACGATATTCGGGTGATCAAGCGTGGCGGCGAGATCGATTTCCCGCTCGAAGCGCCGGCGTGCACTGACCGATGCAAACGCACCGGCTGCCAGAACCTTGATCGCGACTGTTCGCTTCGTCGAAACCTGCGTCGCAATATAAACGACACCCTGACCACCGCGTCGCAATTCCCGCAAGCCGGTGTAGCCCGGAATTTCCGGCGTCCGTGCCATCGGGCGCTGCGACTTTTGCAAAGTTGCGAGGAGCGAATCAGGATCGCTGTACCATGCTGAACTGTCGGCTGGCAACGTGATGTTCCTCAATTCGTCAGGAGTGCGACAAACGGACCGATATCGCTAACCGTAATGAAGCCGTCTTCGTTCACGTCCCCACTCATGATGTTGCAGCAAGGAAATTGTTGTTCGTATCCGGTTGGATTGGTCAGCGCCAGCACGAACGCGCCGATGTCAGACACGCTAACGATGCTGTCGCAGTTCATGTCGCCGGCGATCGGCTGATAGAAAGCGGCATGATGGCGACATACGTCATCTGCGGTCAGTTCGTAGTCATAGAGAACCACTTCGTCGATAGCACCTGCAAACCAGCGCGTGAGATCGCGCGCGATATTGATGCGAAACTCCGCGGGCACGACATCGGGTGTCAAGTTGTTGCAACAGAGTACGGTGTCCGCCTGCACGGGGACTTCCACCGCGTTGACGAAGAGCTTCGAGCCCATTTGCGCGTTGCCCCCGCCGGTGCGCACCCACACGATATGATTCCACGTGCCGGTTTGCAGGGGGGATACGGTACGAAGTCCACCGTTGTAAAATCCGGCAAAACCGCGGGTCGTGTTGTTGGAGATGCTGAAATACACCTCGCGCCCCGTCCGCCCGCCGGGTTGCCCAACCCCGTCACCCCAATGCAAAAAAGTGCCGTAACCCAGCGTCGCACCGCCAGGCGTGAAGTAAACAATGGCTTCCGCAGTAAACGTCGGATTCCCGCCCAGCGAAGCGGGTGCGACTGATAGGGATTCCAGAAAATCGTCGATGCCGTCGAATCCGACGCCCCCGTCGCCGGTATTCGTTGGGACATTTCGATTGGGAGTACCGTTGTATCCCGCGTCAAAGGAGGGACCGAGCGATCCATAATTCAACGCATTGCCCGTTGCCTCGTTAAGCTGATACCAAAGAATCGGGTTGTCGGACTGAACCTCGTTGTGAAATTCAGGGGGCGCCGCAAACGCGGGTCCGGTCAACGCACTGCCTGTTAACAATGTCCAAAAACGAATCTGCCTCATGATCTGCTCCTGACTTCTTTTCAGCGACATATATTATTTGCGAAGAGAATGTGCGGTTTTCCCAGAGTTCCCGTAGCAGGGATGGAAAACTGCACGGCTGAATCAACCTTCGTCAGCGACCTGTCGCTGAATGATGGCGGAGAGTCGCTTCAGGATGCGCGATTTTGCCTGATAGATTGCGTCATGGCTCATCCCGAGCGCCGCCGAAACCTCAGCGATCGGTCGACCGTCAATGCCGTACATTTGGAACGCCTGCCGGTCGAGATCGCGAATTTCAGCGCTCAATACGCGCATAGCCTGCCGCACATGATATTCCCGCCATTCCGATTCCCAGGCCTGATCAACCTCTTCATCTTCACACGCGGTCCGTGTCGCTTCTTCAAGATTCCCTAGCATCGCTTCGCCGCGGTTCTGACTGGATTTTTTGTAAATTGCACGAATGGCAATCGTTTTGAGGTATGCGCGAAATTTCCCCTTATTCGGGTCGTACGCAAAGTTGGGCAGCGCTTTGCCCAGGGCCAGCAGTACGTCCTGGACAATATCGTCGCAGTCCGCGGGCTGGAGATAACGCCTGCGCGCAAAGCCCCTGAGCAACTCGGCATATCGGTCGTGGAATTCACGCCACGCGGCAGGATCCGACTCGTCCGACAGTCTGTCGAGCAAGCTGATATGAGTTGTAACTTCCACGCTCATGGAGTGTTAGTGTAGCAAATCCGGCATGTGAAGATGCCAACAATTTTGCAGGCCGTCCCGGTTCCCCAGGATCACTGGACGCACGCTTTTTCCGAGAATTTTGTCAAATATCGATACGATCATGATCTGCAATCCTCGTTCGACGACGACGATGCAAACGCACCCTCAAAGAGTGACGTGATTTGCCCCCGGTAAACAGACGAAACCCAACTCTGCACGCGCAGAAAACAAAAGCGAGCCGCAGTACTGCAGCTCGCTCGACTTACTCATATCCAGAACTTTCAGTCAATTAGCGACGTCGCAGTACGCCGACAATCAGCATGCCGACCAGAGACAATCCTGCAGCGGCGGGGGAGGGGATCGCTCCGACCGTCAGGACGCGGGCAGCACCGGTCGTGCCGCCGTCGAGCAGCGAAATGGTGCCGCCATTCGCGTAATTGCGCGCATCCGTCTCAAACCAAACCCACGCCGAAACATTACCGGCATCGAGTCGGGTGCCGTCCGTGCCGAAACGGAAATTCCAGGCCGGCAAGCCCATTGTGGCTTCGCGCTCGATGAAGTACGGATCGCCGTCGGTCCAGGTTGTGTTGCCGCTGGCCGCCGTCGAGTTTCCACTCTGATCAGAGCCGGCATCGATGATGCTGACAAGCTGCCACAACGAGGAACTGAGCGATGCACGGACGAGGCGACTCGCACTGTTCGCGGCCAGATTGATTTGATACGCGAATCCAAGTCCAGCGCTGCTGTCCGCTCCGTTTACATAGTATACCGCGCTGTTCACGGTACCCGTAAACGCGGGGAAACCAGGAACCGATTGAATCGGCGATGACAGTGAAGTTGCAAGTGAACCGCCGTTCAACCAAGCCGGGGAGCCGGCGGTGTAATAAGGGCCACCGTCACCAATTTCGCCAGAGCCGGCCAGCGCGGGGTTGTACCATTGATCGCCTGGATTCAACCCTCCCAGTGCCGGCGCAGCGATCACAAGCGCCGTTAATGCAAACAAACGCATGGACTTCATTTTCAATACTTCCTTCCAATAACGTGCACGCCAATTGAGCTGGCGCAGCCCTTGCCCGAAATGCAGCCAAACCGGCGATATTTTACAGGTCTGAGAAGTCAGCCGCAATAACAACTTATTGCAGATTTGATGAACTTTTCGAGAAATGTGAGGATTGATCGAGCAGCCAACGACGGGGTACCGCAAGGCGACGTACGAATCGAGCAGTTTGTCCTT
>JBFWWY010000354.1:0-4492 GCA_050245935.1 Phycisphaerae bacterium
GGATTGCAGAAGGGTTTCGCCGGTTCCATTCGAATGATTGATATCGGTCGAGGGCGTTTCATCCGTTGACGGAGATTCTGCATCGCAGTCCGGCGGGAGTGCGAGTTTTCAACAATCGTGAACGTACCCGGCGCTCTGTTGTTCATAACTATCGCGAGATGAACGAATTGTAAGAACTGTGTGTGGTGTGCGGCCCGACTTTTTCATAAGCCTAGGAACGGGTTGATTTTACGACGAAACGAGGTTGTTGTTACAGGCGGGACATATTCGACCGCCGTTAACGTAACTTCTGGTGGATACAAGCTTTTTTGATTCGATTTTGATAGTTTTTCACAAGTTATCCACAGCTTGCGATTGTTCATTTTTCAACGGTAGGTGGAATGCTCTTATCGACTGAAAAGCTTGTGAAGTCCTATAAGGGCAGACGCGTTGTCGACCAGGTTAGTTTCCACGTCGACGAACGGGAAATTGTCGGATTGCTCGGCGCAAACGGGGCCGGGAAGACCACAAGTTTCCGCATGACGGTGGGGATGGTCACCCCCGATGCCGGACGGGTCTACTTCCAGGATCGCGACATTTCCAAGCTCCCCATGTATCGAAGGGCGCGCGCGGGAATGGGTTACCTGTCGCAGGAACCGAGCGTATTTCAGCGACTGACCGTCGAACAAAACCTCATTGCCATTACCGAGACCCTGCGGCTTTCAAAAGCGGAACGCATGAGGCGTGTGGAAGAACTGCTGACGCAATTCGGTTTGCAGATCGTTCGAAAGAGTCCTGCGCGGGTGATTTCGGGCGGCGAACGCCGCAAGCTTGAGATCGCGCGCGCGCTGGTGACGGATCCGCGGCTGATCCTGCTGGACGAGCCCTTCAGTGGTGTAGACCCCAAGGCGGTCGAGGAGTTGCGGCTCGAAATCGAAAATCTGCGGAACCGCGGGATTGCAATTCTGTTGACCGACCACAATGTTCATGAAACGCTTCGCGTGACGGATCGCAGTTACGTCATCCATCAGGGAAAAGTGATCAGCAGCGGAACGCCGCACGAGCTGATCAACGATCCGCTGGTCCGCGAAACTTATCTCGGACAGACGTTCCGTGGCGACGAATTTGCCGGTCCGGAATTCGACAACGCGCTGACAAAAAAAAAACCTGAACTCGCCAACCGCTGACGATCTTTTTCCGCCTTGACAACCCTCTATGACGTACAGACGCAAGACCGCGCGGCGAGCGCGCGGAGTTGTGGCCGTCCCGCATCTGGTGGCGGACCCGCTCAGCCGGTGGCGTCGTGGCCCGGCCTTCGCTCACGAATGAGGTCGGGCAGTGTCGCGAGAAACTCGCGCGTTTGCGGATTGTTCTCGAATCCCAGACGCATCACACAAGGCAAATTGAAGAAGTCGTAGGGCACATACTGCCGGAAGCCCAACATCGAGCAGGCAATGTCGCTGAAATTCAGGACCAGGCGATGCATGGCGAGCGCATCGCCTTCGGCCGGCGGACGATGGTGGTTGCCGATCAATTCGGGCAACGGGTCCGGCAATCCCCAGGAATCGGCCAGTCGCATTCCCAGATGCTCATGCCAGCGTTCGGAAAGGGCATCGAATACATTTCGCGTGATCTTTTTCTGCGTTTTATTCTGATAGTCGAACAGCACCTTCAGCAACACCATCATTCCAATGTCGTGCAGCAGGCCAGCAAGATACGCTTCGTCGGCGGGAACCTTGACCCGCTTGGCTGTTTCCATCGCGATCACGCCTGAGGCAGACGCGCATTGCCACAGTTCCTGTCCCAGTGAGCGACCGCGATCGCTGGTCTGAATCGTGAGCGACTTCATCGTCGCGCTGACTAGGATTGCGCGCAAGCGCCGCACACCGAGGCGGGGAAATGCCTGGCTCAAACGCTGGACTTCGTTGACGGCGCGAAAGCTGACGCTGTTGACGACGCGGAGAATTTCAGCGGTTAATACCGGATCACGTTCGGCAATAGCAGCAGCTTTTGCGAAGTCAGCGTCCTCACTCTGCAGAATCGCCAGAACTTGCTGCGCGACGATCGGCAACTGCGGTAGTTCGACGTTGGGATCATCCAGGACTCTGGAAAGATCGGAATAGATGGCACTATCGACGGGTCGGAGCCGCGTTGTCGCTGACGTAGGGGTAATCACGGCGTCACCCCGGGGCAGCCACCAGGCATTGACGGCCTGCGGCTCTTCCGGCGCTACTTCCGCTAGGACCGTCGCTGCTTCAATCGGGTCGGGAGCTACGGAAAGTGCTTCTTCCGCGTGGTCGGTCGGCGGAGCCGCTTCAGCCGGCAGGCTATCATCCGGCGACAACATGTCCGCCTGCGGTTCCGATTCGCTCCCACGAAACATATTCAAGAATTTGCGCAGCATGTATTGTGCCCCAACTGGAATTTCCGCGTGTCACGACTGCATCGGCGTAAACTGATTACGGCTGAAACTCCGTGGAAAGTTTTGCGTTGCGTCGCTTTTTCGCCGTGACCGCCTGGGTTCTGATCGCGCGGGGAAAGTCCGAAAATTCATCGGTGCCCGGCCTGCGCCGTTCAGATCATCCGAGACCGAGGATTGAAATGACCGTCAAGAAATTGCTGCGCTATAACATCCGGCTATGCCATTCGGTTGTGACCGCATATCTCGCCGACCTCTCCAACGAGGAGTTGTTGGACGCGCCGGCTTCGGGTGCGAACGCTGTTGCGTGGCAACTTGGACATGTCCTTGTTTCAAATGAGGAAATGTTGCGTGCGTTGGGAGGTTCCCCGCCGCCGCTGCCGCCTGATTTTGTCTCCACGCATTCGCGGAGCGCGGCCAGATCGTCGACTGCGGACCAGTTTGCCGCCAAAAGCGAATACCTCGCTTACTTCGCGGCGCAGCACGAATATGCGCTTCAATTCCTGGAAGCGTATCCGGAGAATCTGTTGGGAGAGCCGGGTCCGGAAAAAACGCGGGCCTATCTTCCGACGAACGCGGCCGTCTTTCTAATGCTGGGAACGCACGAGATGATGCACGCCGGTCAGATCGCAGTGCTGCGACGAAAACTGTCCAAGTCGATTGTGATTTGACGCCAGGGTGCGGCGAAAAAGGGGTGGGGGAAAAGACAGAAGCACCGCGCTTTGCGATGCTTCTGTTAAATTCGTTTCCCGTTCACTCAGACAAGGCGGGCATCGAGCAGTTTTTCGAACGACTGCTTCGGCTGGGCACCGTTGATTTTCTCGACCGCTTCCCCGCTTTCAAAAATAATGACCGTGGGAATGCTCATCACATTGTAGCGCGCCGCGATGCCCTGCGCCTTGTCGATGTCGAGTTTGCCGATCTTCACTTTGCCGGCGTAGTCGTCCGCCAACTCATCAATCACGGGTCCCAGTGCCCGGCAGGGGCCGCACCATTCGGCCCAGAAATCCACCACAACGGGACCGGAGGCATTAAGAACTTCGCTGTCGAAGTTTGATTCATCAAATACAAGTGTGTTTTCGCCTGCCATCATTTTTCTCCAACTTCTGAACGCCGGACCACGCCCGGGGTCTTGCTGCTCGGCTGATTCTAGGTTCGAGTTATACACCGTCAATCGAACGCGATCACAACTTCGATGCCGCGCCGCAATCCGCGTTTCAGCGCGAAATTGTGCAATATCAGCCTCGAACTCGCGTTAAGATAGGGGAAAGGACAGCAATCGTGAAACGAATTCGGCATCCCGGACCAATATTAATTCGCGTATTCAGCGCGATAACGGTCGTGTTATCCGCCACTGCCCATGAACTTGACGTACTCCCCGATCAACAATGGACGCGGGACGCTGCCGCGCATTTGCTGCGACGTGCCGGTTTCGGGGGGACCGCCGCCGAAGTCAATGCACTTTTCGAGCGCGGGCTCGAAGGCGCCGTGAACTTCCTGGTGGATTACGACGAGATGCCGTACGACCCCAATGCGGCGGCCATTGCTCCGGACGTGCTGCAACCGTTTGACCGTCGGAGTCAGCGGGGGAAGGAACGCGGTGAAATTCGCAAAGCGATTCAGGAGCGCCGGCGCGCGGAGCGTGTATCTCTGGTCGAATCCCGGCTCTGGTGGTTTGAGCGTCTGGCGGACTCACCGCGTCCGTTCGAAGAAAAGATGACGCTTTTCTGGCACGGGCATTTCACGAGCGGGGCGCGCAAAGTTCGGCGCGCCGAATTCATGCACGATCAGAATGTGTTCCTGCGACGCTATGCGCTTGCTAATTTTCGCGAACTGCTGCAGGGGATCAGTCGGGATCCCGCGATGCTTGTTTACCTTGATAACCAGCGTAACAGTGCCCGGAGCCCCAACGAAAACTATGCACGCGAGTTGCTGGAACTGTTCACTCTGGGGGTCGGCAATTATTCCGAAGCGGACATCCGCGCCGCGGCGCGTGCGTTCACCGGCTGGACGGTGCGCGGTGACACGTTTGAATTCATTCACGATGATCATGACTTCGGGCCGAAGCGCTTTTTTGGCAAAGCCGGAAATTGG
>JBFWWY010000355.1:0-4491 GCA_050245935.1 Phycisphaerae bacterium
CTAACCCAGGCGACACGAGGCTTGCCAATTTAGGCGCCGCGCGATCGCTGCTATTCCTCGGACCGCAGGCCATTGCACTGTTACGATTCGATCTCGAGCCGCTCGCGGGGCAGCGCGTCGTCAAGGCGACACTCCGTTTGCACAAAGATGAGTTTCATCTCGTTCGCGTCGGCGTCAGCACGATAGCCGCGGGATTCGAATGGAATGAAGGAAACACCGAACAGCCAGACAAGGAAGCAGGCGCACCGTGTTATCAGTTTCTCGCCTACGCGCCGATGGTGAATGCTGCGCTGGCATGGGGGCGCTCCGGAAGCACGCTTGCCGACGTGACATTCGGCAACGGTGGCACGCGCTGGCAGACCATTATTCCGCGATTCGATCTGCGAACACAATGGTTTGATCTGCACATTCCTCCGGATTGGATCAACGCGATGCGACTCAACCTTCAGTCGCCGGCGCTCGCGCTCGCGGATGATTTCAATCGACTGGAGGCATTCGCATCTGTGCATTCTCGCGAATCCGCTTTTCCGCCGGTGCTGGTCGTGGAGACCGTTCCGCTGCCGGAGACTCCGGTCGCACCGTCAATGCCCACCGGATTACGCGCCTATCGCGATGACGTCGGTCGCGAATGGGTGGAGTTTTCGGCGCCCGACGCCATTGGCTTCTCGATCGCGCTCACGGAGCGTTCGCCCAGACCGGATGACACGCTGGAACGCGCCACGTTTCTGCCACGGTTTGCATTGCCCGCCCCCGGTCCGGCGGTTCAGCGCGCCTTGTTGAGCTTCGAACGGCGCAACGATCATCATCATGTCGCGGTTCGTGTGCAGGACGCCGCCGGACAGTGGTCCGCGTTTGCCACCACGAACCTCCCGGCTCCCCTTACAGCCGGTCCGGTGCAGACGATTCCCGTGTTGCGTCGCTACGATTTGCCGGTCGAGATCAACAAGACGTTCACCATGGACGCAGGCCCGGCGTTGAGCGAAGACGGTCGCTGGATACGAAGTGCCGCCAAAACGTGGTGGGAACCGTTCAAGGGACCGATTGATCTGCAGGCCGGACGCAACGAGTTCGTCGCGTTTCAGGTCGTACTCGCCGAGGGGCCCGGCGAATACTCAGTCACGCTCACCGACTGGCTCAGCCCCGGTGCTGCGACGCCGATGTTGCAATCCACGCTCTACCGTGAACACTACGTACAAAGCCGCCTCGGCCGCGAAAAGTATGCACCCGATCCGCTCGTCCCGCTCGCGTCAGGAGAGCGAATCACCCTGGATCTGGCGCATGCTGCCGAACCCGGCCCACCGGCGTCCCAACCCACCCGTATCAAACGAACACAGACAATTTGGATTGATGTGTACGTCCCGCACAACGCCGCACGCGGGACATGGACCAGCCGGCTCATCGTTGTCCATGAGGGCACCGGCGTTCTCGATGTTCCAGTGAAAGTCGAAGTTGTTGAGGCCACATTACCCGACAGAATTAACTATCCCATCAGTCTGCGCTCGCGCGCCATGCCGTTTCAAGTCTGCGAGATCGAAGAAGATGCGCCTTCCGCCTTTGATGCGTACTTCGAATTTCATCGAGCGGCCCACCGTCACCGGCTGACCTTCGCGCCGATTCCGTACCGCACATCCGGGGATGTGTTTGCAGGCTTTATCCCGAAGATCGACCTCTCAGCCTCACAACCGCGCGTGGACTGGGATGATTGGCAGCGGCGCTTCGGCGGTTTGTTCGATGGCGCTGCATTTCGTGGGTTGCCGCGCGACGGCGTTCCGTTGAACCATTTCACCTTGCCCATTTTCGAAAATTGGCCGATGTACTACCGTTTCGCGCTCGCGGACAAGCTCGCACCGTTGGCCGCAAAATATCACTACCGTACGACGCGGACCGAACTTGTTCGCAGCGTACGCGCGAATCCTCGGGCCGAGACCTATATGCGCTGGCCTTTCGAAAGCGCGTTTTCACAGGAGTATGTCGCGGGCCTCGCTGCCATGTGCGGAGAGTTTGCGGAAAAAATTCGTGCAGCGAACTGGAACGAAACATCTTTTGATATTGTGCCGCTGAATGGACCGGCAGGAAACCGACCCGTCAGTTGGTGGCAGATGTATGAACCGGTTGTCCACGACGATGAGCTCGGCCTGCGCTTTCTGCTCCAATCCGTCGGATCCGACAGTCGTGAGTCCATGCCCATTCGCAGGCACGCGGTGATCGGTTGGCCGGAAAGAGTACGCACGTCGCTCGCCGGCAACGTTGAAATTGCGGAGTTGCACGACGCGTTTCTGAATGCGCACACACTCGTGGCGAGTCAGCCCGAAATCTTTCCCGAAATTTGGACGTACTTCCGCGAAAATGAACCGGAAATCGGCTGGTCCAAGCTGCTCAGCCGCGGCTGGACGGATCGGATCGCCGGGGCCCATGGCGCAGTGATTCAGGAATCGCTCGGCTTGCGCAAAGACTGGGAAAAAGCGAACGAGAAAGCGATTCTGTTGCCGCCGCTACAAGCCGGCGGTATCAGTCCGGTAGTGACCGGACGCCTCAAAACGTTGCGTCAGTTGCAGCAGGATATGGAGTGGGTACATCGCTTTGTTGAAGACGGTCGCAAGCGAGGGATACCGGAAGGCCCGTCACTCAGCTATCTCGGCCGCTTGATCACCGAGCGGTCCGAAGTCCGCACGGCCGAATATCCCACGCTCGTGCCGCTGCTGGAGATGCCCGGCCGGCTCGATACGGTGCTGTTCGAAGAGCTTCGCCGCGGGTTGAGGATGAGCACGCCGTCGGGGGCATCCGACTCGGAGAATCAACGTTGAGTGCGCGTGCACACCAGGCTTCGTACGAGCAATCCGTCGCGCGGAGTGTCGCCTGGCATCGGCAATTCGATCGCTACGCGATGGAGTCATTGAAAATTCCCGGCATTGTGCTGATGGAGAACGCCGGTCGAAATGCCGCGGCCGTGATACGCGAGGAATTCTGTGGAAGCGGTCATCCGCGCGTCACGATACTCTGTGGCCCCGGCAATAACGGTGGCGACGGTTTTGTGATCGCACGACATCTGGCGAATGCCGGTTTGGATTGCCACATCGTGCTCGCCTCGTCGCGTGAAAAATTGAAAGGCGACGCCGAATCGAATTTCAAAATCGTCGAATGTCTCGAATTGCCTTTGCACGCGGCTGAGAATGAGATCGCGCCGGACGTCGCACTTCGAATTTCCACTTCCTCGGTAATTGTCGACGCCTTATTGGGAACAGGCGTGACCGGTAACCCGCGCGGTTCCATCGCGGCGCTGATTCGGTTGGCAAACAGTGCAAATGATGCACATCGAGTTGCGATTGACGTGCCGACCGGGCTTGACGCCGACACGGGCGACGTTGCAGAGCCGTGTTTTCAGGCTGCGCTGACAATCACGATGCTGGCGCCAAAGCCCGGGTTTGAGCGGGCAAAACAGCAAGTGGGGACACTGAAAGTGGTGGATATCGGTGTCTCACCCGAGACCGCGCGTTTCAAATTTCCATAAAAATCTGCGGTGCCAGCTTGCATGTTCGGGTTTTGTTTGTATGATGGGTTTGTTGTGTGCAATCGCACGCGCGCAAATCGGTGTCGCAAGACGACGCCGGAACTCATGGATGCCGGATGCGGCGAACTCGAAACATCTCAGTGGAGCGGCCGGCTCGGATCGGTGCGGCTCAAAGAGGGCTTGAACCATGGCAGATCAGCGTGAAGAGAATCGGGAACTTGCGTTAAAGGGCGCGATCTCCCAGATTGAAAAATCGTTTGGCAAAGGCTCAATCCAGTTTCTCGACGGGAATAAGTCCGTTCTCGTGGATGGAATTTCCACCGGTTCGCTCTCGCTGGATCTGGCGCTCGGGGGCAGCGGTATTCCGCGCGGCCGCGTGATTGAAGTATTCGGCCCGGAGTCTTCGGGTAAGACCACGCTTACGCTTCACATCATCGCCGAAGCGCAGCGTGCCGGCGGGGCGGCGGCCTTTATTGATGCGGAGCATGCATTCGACCCCACGTGGGCCAAGCGGATCGGCATCAATCTCGAAGAGTTGATGGTCAACCAGCCGAATTGTGGTGAGGAAGCACTGGAGATTTGCGAACTGCTGGTTCGGTCCAATGCGCTGGACGTAATCGTTGTCGACTCCGTCGCGGCGCTCGTCCCGCGTCAGGAATTGGAAGGCCAGATGGGTGATTCGCAGGTTGGCGTACAAGCCCGGCTGATGAGTCAGGCCATGCGCAAGCTCACGGGTGTGTCGGCCAAGAGTCGTACGAGCGTGATCTTCATCAACCAGATTCGCGAAAAGATCGGGGTGATGTATGGCAGCCCCGAAACGACCCCCGGTGGTCGCGCATTGAAGTTCTACAGTTCGGTGCGCATTGATGTGCGCCGGATTGGTGCGCTGAAGGATGGCGAGACGATCATTGGCAATCGTACCCGCGCCAAAGTGGCCAAGAACAAAGTCGCGCCCCCGGTCCGCCAAACCGAATTCGACATCC
>JBFWWY010000356.1:0-4453 GCA_050245935.1 Phycisphaerae bacterium
GGTGGAAGTCCCTGCTGGACGACGAGCACGAACGCCTGAAAGGTCGCGGGCTCGACCTCGTTCTGCATCTGGGCAATACAACGCGCGAGCAGGCACGACTCCCACTCCTGATCCCAGGCATTTGACAATTCGGTTTCGTCGGGAAGCGCCTCAGCGGCTCCGGGGGCGAATTGCGCCGGCTTGGCGAGCGCGCGCCCGCGTTTCCGACGCGCGTTCAGTGCCTGCCGGTAGGCGATTCCGAACAACCAGCGACTGAGCCGACCTTTCTCACGGTCGTACTTTTGCGCACGCAGCCCGTCAGCAAAATGAATCAGCGTTTCTTGTGCGACGTCATCCGCTTCCGCTTCTGTCAGGCCCATTCTGCGGACGAGCGATACGATCGGACCGCGGAAGCGAGCCGAAAAGTCCTGCCAGGCGCGCGCATTCTCGAAATCGCGCAAGCCCTCAAGAATCGTCGAAGTTGTCTGCCATTCTGCGGACATGACACCCTGCCTTCCCGCATTTTACCAGAAACCAATGCTGCGGAGACGCCGTAATTCCTTCGAAAAAATGGCTCGCCGGAGTATTCGGTCCCCCGGGATTTCAAAGTTTTTCGGGGTCTCGTGAGAAATCCCCTCGCGAAAGGCCCAATTCCTCTCAACCACGCTGCACATTTGCGGGAACAAGTTAATCAGCACCGGCGGGAGTCATGGTTGTCGTGACTCATTTGAGAAAACAGAGGATGAAAATATGTTGTGGATGCGCGCTGACCGTTTCTTTTTTTGTGTTGCCGGGATCGGGGTGCTTCAAACCTCAATGCCGCAAACGAACGCTGCAATTCTGAACTGGAACAATGGCGGCGGAGGTGCCGCGGGCAACGCGGTCAACTGGAACCCGCAACAGTCGCCCGGCAGTGCTGATGACCTGATTTTCAACGTGCCGGGGTCGTACGTTGTGACCTATAACCCGACCAGTGCCGCATCCGCTTCGCACACCTATCGCACCGGTACCGTTAATGCCACGATCAGTGCCCTCCACACAGTAGCCGGAGAAATCCGTGTCGGGGCTGCATTCGGCGACAACGCAACCCTGGCAGTTAACGACGGCACGCTCGCATCGAACGGTGCGGTGACGATCAGTTCGGCGACCGGCGCGAGCGGAAACCTGAATATCGCCGGCCGCAATTCACAATTGCGCGTCGTGGGTATCAACGGTGACCTGCGCGTCGGCAACACAGCGCAGGGCACCCTCACGCTCTCGACCGGAGGCCGCGCAATTATAGACGACGACGTCGTGATCGGAAGCGGTCTCAACAGCAACGGCATCTTGAACGTTCAGGGAGTCTCATTTCTGCCTTTACCCTCTGTTGCCTCCCAGCTCGATGTGGGTTCATCGCTCATTCTTGGCACCAACGGAACCGCCGCGTTGAACATTTCCAGCGGCGCCCGGGTGCTTGCAGCCGACACCATTGTCATGGCTCCAAACAGCACATCACACGCAACCATCACCGTGGGGGGATCAAGTCTGCTGGGCTCCTCACAACTGTTCGGCGATGCGGATCTGGAGATCGGGAGCAACGGCAGCGGCGCGATTGCGGGCGAAGCAACCTGCACGATCGAAACGTTCGGCGTAGTGGACATTGAAGGTACGACGTTTGTCGGCGATCCGGACGGAAGCACGAGTACGCTTCATCTGAACGGCGGAGCATTCACAACGACGTCACTTGAAATCTTGGCAAATGGCGAACTCGAACTGGAAAGCGGCACGCTGGACGTGGACGGTGGAACATTTGAGTACGCGAACCCCGCAAGACACTTCTCTATCGGCGATGAAGGTCACCCCGTGATGACTCTTCGAAACGGTTGCGTTGCGCAGCTTCTCACGGTAACCGCGAGCCGAGGACTCACTGTCGCAGGTGGAAGCATTCTCGTCGGCGAAGCTGCCGACTTTGATGTCCGATCCGGCAGCTCGCTGCAAATTCCCGCCGGCGACGTCGTATTCGGTGCCTCGACCAATGATCAGGGAAGCATGATCATCCATGGAAGCAATTCACTACTGCAAACGAGCGCCGCGGCGCGAATTGCGGTGGGTCAAAGCGGCAGCGGACGTCTGGAAGCTGAGCTCGGCGGACAAATTCTCGGCGGGCGTCTCGACATTGCTTCCAATGTCGGTTCAAACGGCTTCGTCCTGATCGAAAATCCCACGACTGCGGCATCCTTCGAAACAGCAAATGTCGGCGGCACCAATGTTGCCGGTGGCGGAGAAGGAACGCTCTTCGTGAATGCCGATGCAACCTGTACGCTCTCGAGCGCAACGACCGTCAGCAACGTCTGGGGCGATGGCGAGTTGCTGATCGAGAACGGTGGTGAAGTTCGGGTTGTCGGGCAATTGGACATTCAGCCTGGCGGACTTCTCTTCATCCACCAAGGGAGATTGGAAGCTGATCTTTTGCGGGTCATTGCGCCAGGAAGCGTCAGTGCAAACGGCGCAATTGATGCTCACATTTCATTGGCTTCAACCGGGGCCATTCTGGACTTAACCGGCGACCTCGATATCGCAAACCCGACAATTCCCGATGGACTTTCCAATACTGGAGGTATCGTGAACATCGGCGATCACCGGTTGCGCCTGCTGAACTCTCTGCAATCGCGGATCAACACGGTCAACCTTGGCGCGCAGGGAGAAATCGTTGCTCCAATCAGCCTCGTCCAAGTTTCCGTCGGTCGCACGTTGACTGGAGACGGCGTCATCGACGCCGAAATCCTGAACCTCGGTACGATCTCAAGCGTCGGTACGGGCCTGACATTCAAACGACTCCTCCGCGGCGCGGGAGAAAGCATCAGCGGTGCAACGCTGTCCTTCATCGACGGCGGCGGCTTTGAGGGCGGCGGTGTACTGGATGCGCCGATCGCGGGCGACTCGGCTGCGGTCATGCGCGCGACGTCCAACCTGACGATGGGTAAACTTGACGCAAATGGTGTGAATTTCGCCGGCAAGCTGGACGTGGGACCGCATCAGATGTTTCTAATCGACAGCAATCAAGCAATCGCAAATGCAGTCGACCTTCGCGGCGGAATACTGCACGCTGAGAACGGACTTCGGTGTCCGGCCGCGGACATTCGCGGACACGGAGAAATCGCGACGTCGCAACTGATTCTCGAAAGCGGGTTCATCTCACCGGAAGGCGTGGACAGCAACGATCCAATCGGTCAGTTGTTGCTTTCGACCGCCGGCACTTTTGCCGGACTGGCGGGTGGCAGCGCGGGTGTATTGATGGACCTCGGTGCCAGCGACGCAACGAACGCCTCCGACCGCATCACTTTTTCCGGTCCGGCCGATCTGACGCATGTAACGGCTGTAATCAATGTCGAAGAGGGCGCGATTTTCACGCCGGGTACGACACGGCTGATCTTCGTCCACGGCGGCCCGCGCATCGGCAATTTCAAAGCGATCCAGCCGGGCCCCAACAATCCGCAGGGCCTGCGGTTCGAAGCGATCTACGGCTCCAATACCACTTCGATCCGCGTGCTTGGCATCGTCGGTGATCTGAACTGTGACGGGACGGTGAGCGTGTCGGACATTGGTCCCTTTGTCCTGGCACTCACCGATCCCGCAAGCTACGACGCACAGTTTCCAGCGTGCGGGATCAATGTGGGAGATATCAATGGAGACGGCTTCGTCAGTGTGAGCGATATCGGGCCGTTCGTTGCCCTACTTACCGGCGCTTGAGTTTCTCAACGGGCCGTACGTGCGCGCCGGCGCTGCCGGCGCGGTGATCGCGTTTTTTCGTGACGCTCAGGCCGATGCGGCGACACGGCTTGGGAGACCTTCGCGCGCGACGGTGTTCGTCGAATATGCTCCATCGGCACGCGCAGTAGCTTTTCAATCGCGCGAAGATCGGACTGCTCTGTCGGCGTGCAGAATGAAATCGCATGGCCCGATGCCCCGGCGCGCCCCGTGCGACCAATCCGATGAATGTAGGTCTCCGGGTCCGGCGTCAGGTCATAATTGACGACGAGCGCAATGTCGTCGACGTCGAGTCCGCGTGCCGCGAGGTCCGTCGCAACCAGCACCGGAGTCTTGCCCGTGCGGAAGCCTTCCAGCGCGCGGTTGCGCGCGTTTTGACTTTTGTTACCGTGCATCGCGGCTGCGGGTATGCCCTCGCGCTCCAGAATCCGAACGACTTTGTCCGCACCGTGCTTCGTGCGGGTGAATACCAGTGCACGATCTCCGGGTGCCTGATTCAACAGGTCGATCAACAACGGCAACTTTTCCGGCATCTCGACATGATAGACCGCGTGCGACACTTTCACGGCCGGCGCGGAGACGCGTGCGACTTCGACCGAAACCGGATCGCGCAGCATCTCGCTCGCGAGTACGCGGATCGGTTGCGGCATGGTGGCGGAGAAAAGCAGCGATTGGCGCTCTCGCGGAATCGCCCGGGGAATCCGCCGAATGTCCGGCAGGACGCCCA
>JBFWWY010000357.1:0-4446 GCA_050245935.1 Phycisphaerae bacterium
ATCGGAATCGGGTTCGACTCCAGCCTTGCGCGAATCGTTGCAATCGCGTGGTGGAAATCCGCCCCCGTCTTGTCCATTTTGTTGATGAAGCAGATCCGCGGCACGTGATACTTCTCGGTCTGCCGCCAGACGGTTTCCGACTGCGCCTCGACGCCCTCTTTTGCATCAAACACCACCACCGCGCCGTCGAGCACGCGCATGGAGCGCTCGACCTCCGCGGTAAAGTCCACGTGCCCCGGCGTGTCGATCAGGTTGATCTGGAATTTCCGCCAGGACAGCGTGACCGCAGCACTGTAGATCGTGATGCCGCGTTGCTGTTCTTCGGCGTCAAAATCGGTGATGGTGGTTCCGGAATCGACATCGCCCATCTTGTGGATGCGACCGCTGTAGAAAAGCACGCGCTCCGTCGTGGTCGTTTTGCCCGCGTCGATGTGGGCGGCGATGCCGATGTTTCGTATATGCGATAAGTCGTCCATTCCTGCTGCCGTTCCTGCTGATTGCCCGTAGCTGTTCGCTAGAAATCAATCCGGCTACGATACGGCAAGGCCGTTCCTCTTGCCAACGAATTGAAAATTCAGACAGTTCCTGCAAATAAGGTCAGAAGATGAGCGATTCCAGCATTTTTAATCAGGTCGTCGCGGTGCTGCCCGCGCGTTTCGGTGCTGTGCGCTTCCCCGGCAAGCCCCTCGCGAAGGAAACCGGGAAATACCTCATCCAGCATGTGTACGAGCAGACGATTCAGGCGACATCCATCAATCGTGTGATCGTCGCGACCGACGACGACAGGATCGCCGCCGCGGTCGCGGAATTCGGCGGCGAATCGATGATGACCTCTCCCGACCATGCCAGCGGCACCGACCGCTTGGCCGAGGTGCTGACCAAGCTCGGCGGCGTCGACGCGCTGGGGCCGAACGGCGTCATCCTCAACGTGCAGGGAGACGAGCCCGAGGTCGATCCGGAAGCGCTGAATCAGCTTGTCGCGTGTATTCGCAACGACAAGAGCTGCCGAATGGCGACGATTGCGTGCCCTTTCCCTGCTGATTTCGACCCGAACAGTCCCAATTGCGTCAAAGTTGTGCTGAATCGCGAAAAACGCGCGCTGTATTTCTCGCGCTCGCTGATACCATATGTAAGAGATGCCGCCGATCGCGAATCCGCTTTGCGACCGCTGCTGCATTTAGGCGTGTACGCCTTCCGGCCGGAATTTCTGATGGAATTTTCGCGTCTGAAGCCCACGCCGCTGGAGAGGTCGGAGAAGCTCGAGCAGTTGCGGGTGCTGGAAAACGGCGTCGCGATTGCGGTGGAAATTGTCGAGCGTCCGAGCGTCGGGATCGACACGCCGGAAGATTATGCGCTGTTTGTCCGTCGCTGGCGGTCAAAATAGCGAAAGTTGCAATATATTCGCGAGCGGTTATCTTTCGGGTCCATCACACGGCGCGAACAATCCGCTCGCGCAATGTTCAAGAAAATAAATTGGGACTTTCGGGAATGACAGTTTTGCCGCGCAAAGCCGATTTTATTTATGGATAGCAAAGCCCTATTCGAAACGATCCGCGACAGTTCCGCAGAGATCGAGTCGAATGTCCCCTTTCCCTCCGGCTACGAACCCGGGCAAACCAAGTATGTGATCGTCTTCGGCACCGTCATGAGCGGACTCGGCAAGGGGATTTTCAGCTCATCCCTCGCTAAGTGCCTCCAGGACAAGGGCTTATCAGTTTCGCCCGTCAAGCTCGAAGGCTACCTCAATATCGATTCCGGCACGCTCAACCCGTTTCGGCACGGCGAAGTGTTCGTGCTCGACGACGGTACCGAGTGCGACATGGACCTCGGCACCTACGAGCGGGCGCTCGATCTAAATCTGACCCGCCAGAATTTCTGCACCAGCGGACAAATCTACCGCCGCGTTCTCGAACGCGAGCGCACCGGCGGCTATCTCGGCGCCGATGTGCAGATGATCCCGCACGTGACCGGCGAGGTGAAAAACCGGCTGCGCGAACTCGCGCTGGGCACCCGTGCCGACGTCGTGTTCGTCGAGATCGGCGGCACAGTAGGCGACGTGGAAAACGCGTATTACATCGAAGCAATGCGCCAGCTTGCGTTTGAGGAAGGGCCGAGCAGCGTCTGCTTCGTCGCGTTGACGTATGTGATGGAACCCGCGATTCTCGGCGAGCAGAAGAGCAAAGCCGCCCAGCTTGGCATACGACAACTGATGGAGTGCGGGATTCAACCCCACATTATTGCCTGTCGCGCGCAGAATCCGGTTGAGCGCAAAGTCCGCGAGAAAATCGCACTCTACAGCAACGTCCCGCAGAGTCGCGTTTTTTCGATGCACGATTGCGAAAGCGTGTACCAGATTCCGGAAATGCTTCGCGGCGCCGGCTATGACAAAGCGGTGATCGATTATCTCGATCTCACGCCGCGCGTCGATGAAGCCACCGAGCGCGCCGCCCGCGAGACGTGGCAGAATTATCTGACGAAAATGCGGAGTGTGTCGCGCCAGGTCACCATCGGCGTGACAGGGAAATACACGACGGTGCGCGATGCGTATGCGAGCATTATTAAAGCAAGCGAACACGCGGGCGTGCATCTGGGATGCAAGGTGCAGCTCGAATGGATCGATACGACGGAACTGACCGACGAGACTGCGCCGAAAGCACTCGAAAAACTGGACGGCATCATCGTGCCCGGCGCGTTCGGCACGCGCGGCGCCGAAGGCAAGATCGCCTGCATTCGCTATGCCCGCGAACACAAACTGCCGACGTTGCTGATCTGCTACGGGTTTCAGATGGCGGTGATCGAATTCGCACGAAACGTGTGCAATCTCGATGATGCCAACTCCACCGAAATCGACAACGATTGCCGCTATCCCGTGATCAATCTCCTGCCGGAGCAGAAGAAAATCGAAGGCCTCGGAGGCACGATGCGGCTCGGCGGACAGGATATTGACGTCAAGCCGGGCACGCTCGCGGCGCGCATGTTCGGGGCGCGGACGCGGATGCGTTTTCGGCATCGCTACGAAGTCGATCCGCAGTACATCGAACAGATCGAGGCGGCCGGGATGGTCTTCTCCGGAAAGTCTCCCCGCGCGCAGATCATGAATATTCTGGAATTGCCGAGCGCAATGCATCCCTATTTCACCGGGACGCAGGCACACCCCGAACTGACGAGCCGGCCGCTGCGGCCCCAGCCGTTCTTTGTCGGCCTCGCGCACGCCGCACTGACCAAAGCGTATGACGACTATTGCGAACCCTTGATGTATGCGGCGGAAGAAGCCGCCAAGCAACCGCGCGGTTCGCGTGCGTCACAACCTGTTTAAATCTTGTCACCAGTATCCGCATTCATTGCGTCCTGTTCATCCGGCTCCTGCGTCATCAGCAACGCTTCGTCCCCGATTCGCCCAATCGATGGTTATCCTACGCATTGGCATGGCGCGTGGTGTGCAGGAGGACGCGAAGAAACGCAAGCCCGAGCAAGAGAAGGATCGCCGCTGGTGCAAATGCTGCAAAGGTAATAATCATCGACCAGTCAAGAAATCCGAAGAACGTCGTATATACGCCGCCAAGCGCGTGCGAATGCGCATCCAGCCAGATTGCGTAATGCGATGCGGCAAATGCGAAGATTGCGGGGAATATCAGCCACACCGATGCATAGCAAGCGACAACGCCGTGTCGATAGGACGCCTTGAATCCGAAGAGTGAAAAGAGACCCGACGCAAGGTTGAGCAGGACCGTGCCGATACACGCCGTCAGCACGCCTGCGAATGTCGCAATCGTCGTCCGGCTGAGCGCGAGAACCCAGAAAGGCCATGCGAGCAGATCCGCATACCAGGGCAGGCTGGCTGCAACCAGTCCGGCCGCCGCTTCTTCCGCAGTGAGACCCCGTCGATACTCTGCCCAATTCTCGCCGGCGTGGGGAAACAGATCCTCATCCAGATTGAGCCACTGCATAAATGCGAATCCGATGAAAAACAGCGCGAACTGAACAAACAACAGAAATCTGCGCGCGGCCGCTCGATTCCGCCAAACGGGCAGTTGCGACCCGAATTTGCGCGGCCGCAGCGCATGCCATCCGGTCGTAAGCGGGGGCACGCACGTTGCGGGAAATCGGGCCGACACAAACGATGGATCCACGCGACGTTCGGGAAGAGAAGCGACGACCGGCGTGTTGCACTCCGTGCAAGTCCCGTCGAGCGGCGCCAAGGTGAGGTCATATCCGCACGTATCACAACACAGGGCCCGCGCATGCCACCCCGGCCCGATCGCGGGTAGAGGTGGTCGGTGCCCCAGTCGCATCAGCATATGCCACCACCAGATCGCCCAGATTCCAATCGCTATAAAAATGACAAAAGGCGCATCATCGCCGTAGTAAATTGCTTCATACATCCACACCATTAGCGGCAAAATGTATGCCATCGGAAGAATCGCAATGGTGCTCCACCACGTCAGT
>JBFWWY010000358.1:0-4440 GCA_050245935.1 Phycisphaerae bacterium
CAGCACCATCAGGGTGACGCCGAGTCGAATACTTGCGAGGCTGCGAATGAGTCGGAAGCGGCGCCAGGACGCCAGCGGCGGTGCCCAACCGCTCATAACCATCTCCTTTTTGAAGCAGTGCTGCCGCGAAGTACGACTACAATAAATGTGGAGGCAGGCGGGAACAACCAGTGTTCAGGCCGACAGGAAGGTTCGACCCACGTCCGCCCGCGCTCCACAATTCCGTTGTCTCGAAATTCGACGACGCGACATCAGATTGTCACTTTTTGTCCAAGCCTTTCCATCGGGGCATCCCCGATATCGCCGACCGTTCTTCCTTACTCCGTACCCGCAGCATGCGGCGCGCAGCCGTGGCGAAATTGCGCCAGCACCCGAGGACAACGGTCAGTGAATCCGAACCACCGACTCCGGAAAAAACCCGATAGCGGATCTGCGCCGCGATCGCGATGATCGAAAGCGAGAGGCGCGACATGCGCCGCGCGTTCGATGTGCTGTTCCGAAAGGTAGGTGTTCGTCATGAAACTGACCGCAAAGGATCTCGCGAGCCGGCCGGTGCAGACCATTGCCGCAGATGCCGATTTGGATCGTGCGATCGATTTACTCGACGATTTGAAGATCCACCACTTGCCCGTCACCGGTCGTACGGGCAAATGTGTCGGCATGATCTCCGATCGCGACCTCTTATCGCGCGTTGGAGGTATTCACCGACGGGATCGCATTCCGGCGCACGCCCACGACGATCTTCCGCAACACGTGGAAGACATCATGTCGATTCCGGCGATCTCGGCGACAGAAACGGATGACCTTGCCGACGTCATCGACAAAATGTTGATACATCGTATCAGTGCGATCGCCATCGTAAAGGGGCGAGAATTGTGGGGAATGGTGACCAGTCGCGACATTCTTCGTCGCTATCTGGACGACGAGAATATCCCGGCCGGGAAATGGCGTTTTCAGAAAGTGCTCGAAACAATGACGCGCGACGTCATCTCGCTTCGCCAAACGGATTCGATTGACGTCGCGGTACGCATGTTCCGGGAGCATGCCATACGTCATCTCCCGATCATGGAGAGCGGCAGACTCGTGGGAATGTTGTCCGATCGCGATGTGCGGCGCGTGATGGGCACGCTGCGTGCCGAAGCGGCGCTGGAAGAGGGCAAAGCGCCGACCCGTATCTCTGTCGGCCATGTGATGTCAGCCGAACTCGTCACTGCGTCGGCAGTCGACACATTGGCGGACGCCGCGGATCGGATGATCGCGTACCAGATCACATCGCTGCCCGTGCTGGAAGAAGGAAAGCTCGTTGGCATTCTTACGGAATCCGATTTGATGCGCGCGTTTGCGCGAGCGTGCCGCACTGACAAACCCACGACTCATCGCGCGTCCGGATGATGGCGGTATGAAAAGCCAGAAGAAAGGGCTCACCTGCTTGGAATGGGATTATTCCAGGCTGGTGAGGCCTTCGCGGATCGCATATTTCGTGAGTTCCGCGATGCTGGAGATATTGAGTTTTTGAAAAATGTGCATCCGGTGTGTTTCGACGGTTTTGATCGAAACATGCAATTCCGCGGCGGTCTCTTTCGTAGAACGCCCTTCCGCGAGCAACTGTGCGATTTCGCGTTCCCGCGGCGTGAGTGCTGCAGTGATTTTTTCGGGGTTCGCGACACGTCGCCGGATGTAATCGTCGATCACAATGCCCGTGATTCCGGGGCTCAGATAGAGGTTTCCCCGTCGAACCGTCCGAATCGCGTCCAGCAATTCTTCGTAGGCCGAGTCTTTCAGCACGTATGCGGACGCGCCCGCTTCCAGCATCTTTCCCACGAACTCCACGCGTGCGTGCATGGACAGCGCGATCACGGCAGTTTTCGGAAGTTCCAGTTTGATCTGGTGTGTCGCTTCGACGCCGTTAAGCGTCGGCATGCCGACATCCATGATGACGAGTTCGGGTTCGTGTTGACGCACGAGTTCGATCGCTTCGCGCCCATCGGAAGCCTCGGCAACGACCTCAATTCCTTTTTCTTCGTCGAGCAACCTGCGAAGACCCGCGCGAATCATCTTGTGGTCGTCGGCGATCACCACTCGAATCTGCATCATGCCGCTGCTGCCCCGTTAGTGTTCGTCCATGCTGACCGGTATGCGGAGCGCAACGATCGTCCCACTGCCGGGCGTCGAGTCGACCCGCATCGTTCCGCCAAATCCGCCCAGGCGCTCCCGGATACTAAACAATCCGAAGCCGCCGGTCGCGGACACCTGAAAACCTTTCTTGGGAATCTCGAAACCTTGCCCGTCATCTTCCACTTCCAACAGGAGCTCTCCGCCGATTCGCGTGAGCCGCACCTGCGCGGTTCCCGCGCTGGCATGTTTGATGACGTTCACCATGCATTCCCGCGCCGCGCGGAACAAAATCGCCTTTTTTTCATCGCTCAGCGGCTTCGCGCGCTCGTCCGAAGAAAACGCGAACCGCACACTCGAGCTTTCCGAAAGGTCGCCCGCGAGCGCGTGCAAGGCATCTTCCAGGCCCGCTTCGTACAACAGCGACGACCCCAGCTCGAATGTGATGGCACGCGTGGCGGAGATCGCTTCCGCGAGCACATTTCGCACCGCTTCCACGTCCTCCCGGGTCCGCGCCGTTGATTCCTGGAGAATTGATCCCAGTTGCATTCTTGCCAATGCGAGCGACTGACTCACGCGATCATGCAGCTCCGTCGCGAGCCTGCGCCGCTCCAGTTCCTGCGAGTTTGCCAGCTTTTCGGCGAGGGCGCCCAGCTTTTCCGCATACTGTTCGCGTTCGGCCTCAGCATGATGACGCGCTGTCATATCGGATCCAACCAACAGCGCCCCGATGATTCTTCCCTTTTCATCGCGAATCGACGCCGCCCACCACTGAAAGATCCGCTCCATATCCGCATCGTCGGCGAGCGTCGCTTGCACCGATTCTCGCGCTTCCCCCTGCATCACTCCTCGGAACAAATTTCGCAGCCGCAACCGATCGCGCGGAACAATCGTTTCTTCAATCCAATTCTCCGTCGGCTCGGCATTCCGATCCATGCCTGTCAAATGCCGAAGATAACGATTCACGCGCGCCGCCGATTCGTCCGGATTCAGCATGACGATTGCGATGGGGGCGGTCTCCACCAGTCGATCGCTGAATTCTCGCGAGGCGCGCAGCGCGTCGCGTGCCGCGTTGCGCTCGGACAGATCCTGCAGCATCCCGCCGAAATATCGCTCGTTGCCCACCACGGCTTCGCAAACCGAAAGGTAGAGGGGGAACTGGCTCCCGTCCTTTCGCAGCCCGATGACTTCACGCCCGATCCCGATGATCTTCTTCTCGCCCGTATCGAGGTGATGCCGGACGTAGCCGTCGTGGCGTTCGCGATCCGGGGACGGCATGAGCATCGACACATTTCGCCCGCAGATTTCGCTTGCCGACCAGCCGAACATGTCTTCTGCCGCTCGATTACACCAGACGATCGTCGCGCGTTGATCGATCGTGATGAAAGCTTCGACGGCATTTTCAAGCAGCGCATGCATCCACGCCGGGGCGGCGGCAAATGACGGGTCCGGATCTCTCTTTTTTTGCATAGCGAAAAGACCGATATTGCCGAACTTTTGATCTTTCAAAGTGTAGTGCGCCAGTCGCGAAATGCCATCAGGGATCTCGCACGTGTCCCTTCGTAAGAAACCCGATGTTCATTCCATGTCGGCCAGTGAGAATCGTATTGCAAGGTCTCCAATGCCGATTGCGAAAGGGGAGCTGTGTGCACTGCGATGTCAGCGCCGGCCCGACAAGTCGAACCCGTCCCGCCATGTACCGGGTATGGGTGTCATGATGCGCACAGTCGACCCGCTTCGGAAGTCTTGGTCCTGCTGAAAGCGAATGCCGATTACGGCCTGACTGCTGCGGAAGCAGACCGACGACAAACGGAGTGCGGACCCAATGAAATTCAAGCCGGCCCGAGACGAAGCCTACCGGCGATCGTGCTGCACCAGTTCCAGTCGACCGTAGTGTATCTCTTGATGGCGGCGGGAGCGATGTCGCTGCTGCTTCACGACTATATCGAAGCGACCGCCATCGCCGTCGTGCTGACCTTGAACGGCGCGATCGGTTTTGCAATCGAATGGAAAGCGCTCCGTTCGATGGCAGCGCTTCGCAACCTTGTCGTTCCGCATTGTGTCGTCCGCCGCGACGCCAAACGCATTCAAATCCGAACACGCGAACTCGTGCCCGGCGATATTGTGTTGCTGACCGCCGGTGATGCTGTCCCCGCGGATCTTCGAATTCTCGATTCGGCGGCACTTCAGGTCAACGAATCCGCGCTCACTGGCGAATCTGTTCCCGTTGAGAAGTCTGCCGCAAATGTGCCGCAGGATTGCCCGCCGGCAGAACGCTTGAGCATGCTTCACGGCGGCACACACGTGACGCGCGGGCAGGCTGTCGCA
>JBFWWY010000359.1:0-4431 GCA_050245935.1 Phycisphaerae bacterium
AGGATTGGATTGATATCGATCTTGAGCGTATGGCTGACGATGCGCGCGCCCGCGCAGACTTCTACATTGAGCCAGGACGCAGGTCTGACCGAAGACCTGGTCGCCGCGCGCGAGTGGGTGCAGAATCCGGCACGCGAAACGAAAATCGAAGCTTTTGCACCCGCTGCCGATATTCGCTACCGCGAATACACGTCGCCGCGTCCGACGCGCCTCTGGATCGCGAAGATCGACCTTACTTACCCCGGCGTCCGCTTCGCGGTGACGGAGCCGACGGATTTCACCGCCGATAGCGACCCCGAAAACGATAAATTCGAAACCGGCTCCGCGACGACATTGGAGTTTGCCGAAAATCGCGGCGTGCAACTCGCGTTTAACGCCTCCGCGTTTGCGCCGATGCGCGCGCGGATGGGCGAACCGATGGATGTCGTCGGTCTCGCGGCGTCGCGCGGCAATGCGTTTTCCACCGCCGATTCACGATTTGGAACGCTGCACATCGCAAAAGACGGCACCGTCGCGCTCAAAGCGCCCGCCGAAGAGAAAGGCGAGTTGTGGCATGTCGCGACGGGCTTTCGCATGCTGCGCGACAACGGACAGTACGTCGTCGACGCCGACGTCGCGAAAAGCGGCCATGGCAACCTTCACCCGCGCACCGCCGTCGGCACGGACAAGGACGGCAAAGTGCTCTGGATCGTGCTCGTCGACGGTCGCCAGCCGAATGTCAGCATGGGCATGACGCTTGCCGAACTCGCGGCATTGTTCGATTCGCTCGGCTGTTGGGACGCGCTCAACCTCGACGGCGGCGGTTCCTCGACGCTGGTGATGGAAAATGACTTCGGCTGGCACGAAGTCGTGAATACGCCGGTCGGGAAGAAATTTCCCGCGACCTTGCGACAGGTCGCGTTCAACGTGGGGTTGTATCTGCCGGGCGCGAAAATATCGCCGACGCGTGGCAAACCGCACAATCTTCGCGAAGCGGTCATTCAATTCGCCAGCGGCAAACGCGGCGGCGGATACGAGCTCGAAGCCGATGGAGTTGGCACGACGATTGAATACGACGGTGCGCCGGTGTTGCGCGCAAGTGGCAACGGCACGTACTGTTGCGGCGCGACACTGGAAGCATTTCTCACCGGCTATCGCAATCTGATGTACCGCGATCGACGCGGCGAAATTCCCGCGAAATGGTTCCAGGACTGGTCGCGCGAGAAAATGCTTGCGCTCAAGAATGGTTGGTACGGCACCGAAAATGCGCAAACGAACGCTGAAATCCCGCAGGACGTGCGCGAGACGATCCGCGAAAAGCAAGTGTACCACATGCTGCCGTGGACCGGTCTCGGCACGCCGCTGGATGATTGGCGTATGCTGCGTCGCGGCGACTTCCTGCAATTCTGGCGCGGCAAGACCGGCCACTCGGTGATGTATTGGGGTCGCGACTTCGACGATGACGGCAACGAGCGCCTTTGGTACTGGTCGAGTCAGGGCAAGCCGCGTTACGCGTATCCCCAGCACCCCGGCGGCGCGCCGGAGAAAATCGCGGGTTACGGCATCAATTGGGAATACATCGGCAAGGACATCGATCCGCAGCGGATATATCCCGTGCGGTTAGACGATAGAGTTACTTCTCCAATTGCGCTAAAGCCGCATTTGGTAAAGGACATATCGAGCACTGCTCGTAGCGCTGATTCCGCTCCCGTTACTTCAGACTTTCAGCAAAAACGCCTCTTCGAAATGAACGAAGAAGAGGTCGCTGCAGTCATCTCCAATTTGCAAAAAACCGAACCCGACGTTCGCAAGCGCATCATCACGCTCGCGCGGCGAAACATTGGCCAACCGTACGAAATCTACCTGCTCGGCGAATACCCGTTTGAAATGTACGATCCCGATCCGCTGTACTGTCTTTCGCGGAGCGATTGTCTGACGCACGCGGAGCATATGTACGCGATGGGCTTTTCGAGCAATTGGTGGGATTTTCTGAGTAAGTTGCAGCGAATCCGCTACAAGGACGGCGAGGTCGGGATGGTCTCGCGCAATCATTACACGATCGCTGACTGGAATCGCAACAATGCCTTCATGCTCGAAGATATCACGACCAAGCTCGACAACGGCAAAGCGGCAATCCCGCTGAAGCAGAAACTTCGCCGCGCGCCGTTTCTTAAAAAGTTCGGTCTCGGTCAGGACATTCCCGATGAGGACATCACTGATGACTACATTCCGAACGAGCGCGTGCCGAATGTCGTCGCTGAGCTGCGCGACGCGGATTTTGTGAACATCATTCGCGGCAATCCGAATTCGCAGTATTGCGGCCATACGGGATTGATCGCGATCGGCGAGGACGGCACCGCGAATTTTCTGCACTCGGCGCGGCCGACCGTGCGCGAGGAGCCGCTGGTGGATTACCTCGCGAGCGATCCGAAATCGCTGGGCATTAAGATTCTGCGCCTGCGTGACGACGCGGACACGCGATTCGCCGACGCGATTGAGAACATGCCGAAGGGAACCAAAATTGATCCGCAGAATCTGAGAGCCGCAATGGAGAAAGTCTACCTGCCGCCGGCGTCAAAACTGCTGGACGACGAGCGCGCGGTGATGCACGCCCAGCGATTGCAGGCGCTGCGGCTCGATGATCGCGCGACCGTCGACAACGCACTGCAGGCCAAGCTCGTCGCGGCAGACGCGAAGATTCGCGCCGAACTCGAGATGGAGGACGCCGACCGCGCGTTCGGTATGGTGGATCTCACCGATTTCCGCACTGCGTGGCTGAATCCGAATGAGATGTTTTACGGCGCGAGCGTGCCGAAAATCTGCATCCTGCTCGGCTATTTCGAGCAGGACCCGTCGCGGCTGGAGTCGCTGAAGCCCGAGGTACAGCGCGAGCTGGAACTGATGATCAAACGGTCGGATAACGAGATGGCCGCGAAGTACAGCCAGCTTGTCGGGCTCGATTTCCTGCAGGAGATGCTGACGAGCGACAAGTACAAATTCTACGACGAGAAGAACGGCGGCGGCTTATGGTGCGGCAAGCACTACGGGATCGATTCGCCGCGCGTCGGCGAACCGCTGAAAGATCATTCGCACGCGATGACCGTGCGGCAGGTGCTGCGGTATTACCTGTTGCTGGAGCAGGGGCGGCTCGTCAGCGGCAAAGTCTGCGACAAGATGCGCGACATCTTCAGCGCACCGGAATTGCAATTCCACGACAAGAGTTTCTTCGAAGGACTCACCGGCAAAGACGTGACGATGATCCGCAAGAGCGGCTTGTGGGAAGACTGGCACCTCGACACCGCCCGCGTGCAGCACGGCGAGCGCGTGTACCTCCTCGCGGGCGCGACGCATCATCCGAAGGGACAGGATTATCTCGCGAAGATGGCGCGGGCGGCGGATGAGATGTTGTGCGGGGAAACGAAGCCACCGCTGCCGCGGCATACGACGATTTTGTTTAAGAATGGCGCTGACTGGGCAACTGGAAAATACGGTGGAAATCGAAGCGATTGGGATTCGGGTGACCTTATGCTTCTCAGCAGCGATCCGCCAAAAGATCATGTTTATGAAACGGAGTATCTAGCACCAGTCATAGCGCCAGAGTTTCCGTTTAATGAGGTGCTTGTTTCGTGGAATATTCGGATTGATCAACGGGACTTCGCATCTATTGCCATCCGGGCAATGTGTGCGGCCGAAGATTCTGTTGATTCACCTGATGTTCTGACAAGCGTTTTGATCGATGAACTTGGCGATGTTCGTTTGAACAATGATGGTAATCGCCCCAATTCTGTTGCTGGTAATGTCATTTCGCGGCTTGAAAACAAGGACGTAGATTATTTTCGATCAGCGAGGTCGTTGACGGGATCGCAATTTGTCATCGAAGCCAAACATCTTGCGGCGAAGATTGTCTCGCCCAGCGTCGCGCTCGTTGCAATAACGTTGAGTGATACCCTTGGTATTCCTCAAGCGACTTTCGGTGAGAGGAAGGAATCGGAGAATGCGAACAGGAAGGATCGATTGGTGTTTGCCCGCGATGCGATTGCAGGGCATCAGTACGTTACGAAAGGCGGTAAACATCGCGCCTCAGAGGCGTGTGCTGTTCCCAGTCCTTTGGATACGCTTCTGACAACGGCTCGGCGGGAGCCTCGCCCTCCCGCCAAAGGTGGAATGGCAACGGCCGGCAAGGAGGCATCCCGACAAGTCGGGACTACAGGCGGGCGGGTTGAGAACCCGCCCCACAAACAGAATGCGCATCGCGGCCAAAGCGCGCTCGACAAAAAGCATGAGCGCATCAAACTCGACGTGCCGTTTTTTAGTCAGCGGACGGAGAAGCCGGAGATCGCGGGGCGGATTTGCAGTCCGACTTCGGTCGCGATGGTGATGGCCTATCACGGCGTGACGAAGCCGGTCGCGGAAGTCGCGGCGGCCGCGTATGACCAAGCACACGACATCTAT
>JBFWWY010000360.1:0-4397 GCA_050245935.1 Phycisphaerae bacterium
CGCGCAATTTCGATGGGATGGCTTGGCGTGACTGCCCCAGCTCGAGTTGAGAAAACTGATGATGACGCGATCTTCGTCGACGATCGGCGTCATGATCCGGCCGCCGTAGCCGCTGATGCGACCATATTCCTCGGTCAGCGAGTGCTTCCAGATGATGTCGCCGTTTTCACCGTTGTAGCAAAAGAAGTCGCCGCCGGTACCGTGGGCGTAAATGTTGCCGGTTTCCGGATCCGCGACGACGCTGTTCCAGCCGACGCGATTCTCGACGACGTCAGTCAGGTACACCGGGAACCGATGCTCCCAGATTTCTTTGCCCGTGTCGGCGTCCCAGCACACGACGCGCTCGCCGGATTTCGGCGTCCCGGCGTCGGCGGGAATGATCGCATACACCTTGTTGTTCCACACAATCGGCGTTGTCCGTCCGCCGTCATCCAGCTTCCAGACGATATTGTCTTCGGACCAGGTGGTGACGGGAGCGGGTTCGCGTGTGAACCCGGTTTGTTCCGGACCGCGCCAGTACGGCCAGTCATTCGCGAGACTCGACGCCGCGCTGACCGATACAGTCACAATCAACGCCAACTTCAATCGAAACATGAAAATCCTCCGGTGGGCGGCCCCTCGAGGTTGCGTGGAACAGGGGCAACAATGTCGCGGGTTTGATTCACTGTGAAATTTGCCGGAAAACAGGCATCTTCTCTGGTTATTCGCTGTTTTGTCAAACTTGCTCGGCGTCCGGGAGAACCCGCCGTGCCTTCATTTCATAGCGCGGAAGCGCACCGGACGCGACAATGCAGACGATCGGGCGAAAGTGGAGACAATCGCGAATCGCGCGTTCGACATTTTCTGACAATTTGCCGGCATCCGCGCCCTCGCACGGCTCGATGTCAATACGCAGATCGCTGAGATTTCCCGATGAAATCACCTGCAGCCGATACTCCTGCAGGTCGACCAGTCCGCGCAGTATATTTTCTATTGCACTGGGAAACACGTTGTTGCCGCGGATAAACAGCATGTCGTCCACCCGACCTTGTACGCCACCGACCGCCTGTCGAAAACTGGTGCCGACGATCGCGGACGCTGCGAGCGTTACCTGATCTCCCGTCCGATATCGAATGAGCGGACTGTCGATGCGGCCGAGATTGGTCAGGACCAGTTCGCCGGCGCTGCCTTCGGGCAACAGTCTGCCCGTGCCGGGGTCGATCACTTCGGGAATAAACTCATTCTCCAGAATGTGCAGACCCCGCGGACAGTCCGCGTGTTCAAACCCCCAGGGGCCGATTTCGGTCATGCCCGCGTGATCGAAAACGCGGGCGCCCCATTCGCGTTCGATGCGCTGCCGAGTTGCGTCAATATTGCCGCCGGGCTCTCCGGCGACGATCACCGCGCGAACCGCTGAACTCTTCAGATCGACAGCTTCCGCGCGCGCGCAGTCCGCCAGGCGAAGCGCATACGTCGGCGTGCAACACACCACCGTTGCACTGTTGGCAAGCATCGTTTCGATGCGGGCCTGCGTCGTCATGCCGCCGCCGGGAATGCAGAGACAGCCCAGCGTCTCCGCACCCGCAAACGCGCTCCAGAATCCGACAAACGGTCCGAAGGAGAAGGGAAAAAACACGCGATCTTCCCCGCCGATCCCGGCGCTGTCGAAAATCCCCATCCAGCATTTCTTCCACCACTTCCAGTTTTCCGGCGTGTCCAGCCATCGCAGCGGCTGGCCGTTTGTGCCGGAGGTCTGATGGAACCGTGTGTACGATGCGAGAGGACGTGTCAGATTGCTGCCAAACGGCGGGTGCGCGAGCTGGTCGGCTTGCAGGTCGGCACGGGTTGTGAGTGGTAGCTGAGAAAGCGGATCGCGGTCGGGATCGAATTTCACCGTGCGCAGCTTCTCAGCATAGAAGGTGTTTTCGCGACGGACGACTTCCAGCAGCCGCGTCAATTTCGCGCGCTGCAGTGCGACGAGCTCGTCCCGCGAATACAACAATTCGCGCCGGAATTCATCTAATAATCCGTTACTCATTCTCGCCGTCTTCAGCATTTCGTTCGACCCAACGCCTGAACAGTCTAACAGACGACGTGGACGGTGCGACACACTCAGGACTTATTTCGTATGCAGCCAGAAATCTCACCGCGTTCGATGTCGGAAATGCGCCTCTCTCGTCGGAGGGTACGAATTTAGTGAGTAGTCACGAACTTCGTCCGCCGCCGCTTCTGATATAATCCTGCGATCGTCGCGGCTCGGCGCACTCGGTGGCGGGCGACGGCGTGAGGGAATCTTGGATCAGCGAAGCTCATGCGCGTTGTTTACCTTGCCGCCGGTGCCGCCGGCATGATTTGCGGAAGTTGCCTGCGCGACAATCGTCTCGTCTCCACGTTGCGCGCGCAAGGGCGTGATGTCGTGCTCTTTCCACTTTACACGCCCATCCGGACCGATGAGGAGGATGTCAGCGAGCAGCGCGTTCTGTTCGGCGGAATCAACGTTTATCTGCAGCAGATGTCCGGATTATTTCGGTGGTTGCCGCGCCCCGTTCGCGGAATGCTTGACGCGCCCCGGCTGTTGAATGGTCTCGGCGATCGCGCCTCGCGCACGCAGCCGGAGGACGTGGGGCCCCTGACGCTCGCGGTTCTGGACGGCGATCACGGACGCGTCCGTGCGGAAGTGGAGCGGCTGGTAGAGGCCTTACGCATACTTCGTCCCCAGATTGTCAACCTGCCGAACCTGATGATGCTCGGCCTCGCGGAGCCGCTGAAAAAGCAGCTGGGCGCCAAGATTCTCTGTACGCTGAGCGGCGAAGATATTTTTCTGGATCGCCTGCGGATGCCGTACCGCGCGCAGGCATTCGCCAAGATCCGGGCGCTGGCCGAACACGTCGACGGCTTTGTCGCGCTGACGAATTATTACGCCGACCATGCGAGCGCGCATTTCGGCGTGCCGCGCCCCAAGATCGCGGTAGTGCCGCTCGGGATACGTGTCGAGGACTTTCAACGCGACGGGGCGGCGCGTCCAGCGATCGGTGAGCGGTCTCCCGTGATCGGGTACCTCGCGCGAATTTGCCACGAAAAAGGGCTCGCTAATCTTGTCGAATCCTTTCTCGCGTTGCGACGAGAGGGTCACAACCCACGTCTGCTCGCCGCAGGATATCTCGGTGCCGGCGATCGGCGCTATCTGGAGAAAATTCAGAAGCGGATCGCGGCGGCTGGAGCTGCGGAACATTTCGAGTATCGCGGCGAAATCACGCGCGCCGACAAGATCGCACTGCTCCATGAAATCGATCTTTTCTCCGTGCCGACCGAATATCCGGAAGCCAAGGGCATCTCGATTCTCGAAGCAATGGCTGCCGGCGTACCGGTTGTGCAGCCGGCCCACGGGTCATTTCCTGAACTCGTCCAGACGGCGGGGGGCGGCGTGCTGTACGCGCCCCATGACGTCGGTGCGTTGACCGCTGCGCTGCGCTCTCTGCTCGTGGACCCTTCGCTACGCGAGCGGCTGGGCGCTGCGGCCAGAAAGAACGTACATGCTTTTCATTCCGACGATAAGATGGCACGCGAAGCCTGGACCGTGTACGAACGATTCCTGCATGCGTAGCGGAAAAATGGTGATACGACGCGACATCGCACGCACGGGCAGCGCAGATCGCTGAGAAAAAGAGGAAGAAACAATGTCGAATCGAAGCATTCCTGCCATCCCGGTCCTTTGCATCGTGGGTTTCACGATCTCCGGACTGATTCCGCCGACCACGCGCGCGGACGTGCCAAAATCCTCCACGAAGAAGCTCACGCGCATCGCGCATCCGTTTCTCTGGACGATCGAGCGCAACGATAAGCCGTCCTACCTTTTCGGCACGATTCACATTCCGCGCGAGGAAGTCACGGACTTGCCCGCGAGCGTCCGATCCGCCTTTGAAAAAGCGGACGTTGTGCAGGTGGAAATTCCGCTGGATGCCGCCACGCAGTTGCGCGTGCAGGGTGAAATGTTTCGCAGCGACGGCAAGTCGCTTGAGGAGGCGGTTGGGAAGGACTTATACCGCCGCGCGGACAAGATCATGCAGAAACGCGGGCTCTCCATTGAGACATTCAGCGGCTTCAAGACGTCGGGGGCCGCGGCGATGCTCGGCATGATCGATTTCATGAAAGATATGGCAACGAATGTCCCCCTGGATATGAAGCTATTTCAGGATGCCATCGCCGCTGAAAAAGAAGTTGGAGGGATTGAAACCGCCGAAGAGCAGATCGAGATTCTCTTCAACATGGAGGAGAAGAAGGCCGTTCATTTATTCCGGGCAGCCGTGGAGGACATCGAGAAGGCAGATGCCGAAGGTCAGCCCCAAGGCGAAAAGCTCCTCCAGCTATATCTCGCAGGGGATCTCGACGATCTCATGAAGATGATGTTCGAAACCTAT
>JBFWWY010000361.1:0-4364 GCA_050245935.1 Phycisphaerae bacterium
TCGCCGCAACGAGCGAAAAAATCTCATTTTTCTCGCTGATTTCCAGCCGGCTGCGACCCTCCTGCACGCCTCCCGGCCAGTCGATCTGCTCCGGCGCGGGCAATCGCACACTCACCGCGATCTTCTCCCGCAACCGCCGCAGCGCGCGTGCTTTATTCTCGTGCTGCGAGCGGCTTTCCTCGGCGATGACCGACAAACCGCTCATATGATGACGCAGCCGCACCGCGGAGGACGTCTTGTTGCGTTTCTGCCCGCCGGGCCCGGAGGCGCGATAGGTATCCACGTCGCATTGCGCAAGCAGATCGCTGTCGGACAGCGTCAGGCACGCGCGAATTGCAGCGGCATCAGGCGGATTCGTCACGGCACATCACCACGGATGCGGCACAAACCGCCGCCGTCTCGACACGAAGAATGTAAGGCGTCAGCGTCACAGCTTGCGCACCGTACTTTTGCATAGCCTCCACCTCATCATCCGTGAATCCGCCTTCCGGACCGATCGCGACCGCAATCGCCGTCACGTTACCGGCATTACGAACTGCTTGCGAAAGCGCGGAAGCCCCGGGTGTCGGATTCGCGATAAAGCCCGCTACGAGCGGGTCTTCAGCGATTTTTGTCAGCCCATCCACTCCGTTGGCAGCCGCACGGATTTCCGGAAGCCACGGGCGTCGCGACTGCTTGCACGCTTCGAGCGCGGTTCGTTGTAGTTTTTCGACGCCGTTGCTGCTCACTTTCACCACGCTCCGCGCGAAGCCGGCAATGACGATTCGGCTCACGCCGAGCTCCGTGCATTTTTCGACCAGTGTCGTCATGCGCGGTCCTTTGCAGGCCGCCGTGATGATCGTCAACTTCGGCGACGGAGCGCTGTTCCGCAAAACCTCGCGAATCTCGACAACAAGCGAGCTGGCTTTCTTGTTCGCACGAATGGCATCACCGCCAGAATCCGCGCGTGCGACACCGACGCCGACATTCCCCGCGCCATCAAAAAGCGTCAGCGAATCACCTCCGCGCACGCGCATGACGCGTAGCGCATGATGCGCTTCGTCCGCCGGCAGCGTGTTCTCGCCGATGCGGAGATTGGGGCAGTAATACCAGTGATCGGACATGTTGACTCGTAGCCGTGACCTTGTGGCACCGGCGTCGCGCCGGTGCGTAAAACCGCTTGTCGCCGACCGACTTCACCCATGCGGTGCCGAAATTTAGCAATCAAACGGCGCGAGTGTACCATCTTGGCTGGCGTATGCGATGACCGAGTTTTCTCGGGTGCGTCGCATGTTGAGAGGTCGTGCGTCCGCACCGGCGGGACGCCGATGTCACCGCGGAAACGGCGATCGACAGGGCATTGTATCTCGCCAACAAATATGAACTGAGTCCACAAGACGAAAGCAAAAGGCATGACAACGAAAATTACGTTAATGGAAGGCGACGGCATTGGTCCGGAAGTGACCGGTGCAGTGCAGAAGGTGTTCCAAGCCGCGAATGTCGCGGTCGAGTGGGAGCGGGTCGAGGCGGGTGCGAGGGTCTTCAAGAAAGGCATAGCAACCGGCGTGCCGAAGGAGACGCTTGACTCGATCGAACGCAACAAAATCGCGCTGAAAGGACCATTGGAAACGCCCGTCGGCTACGGCGAGAAAAGCGCCAACGTCACGCTGCGCAAACTGTTCGAGCTCTACGGCAACATCCGCCCGACGCGCGAAATCCCCGGCGTGCCGGGTCTGTTCGCTGGCCGCATCGTCGATCTGATCGTGGTACGCGAGAACGTTGAGGATCTTTATGCCGGCGTCGAGCACATGCAGACGCCGAGCGTGGCGCAGTGCCTGAAACTCATCTCGCGAAAAGGTTGCGAAAAGATCGTGCGGCTCGCGTTTGAACTGGCGCGCGCGGAAAGCCGCAAAAAAGTGCATTGTGCAACCAAGTCCAACATCATGAAGCTGACCGAGGGGATGCTGAAGCGAACGTTTGAGGAAATCGCGCCGGAATACAGCGAAATCAAAACCGAACACATCATCATTGATAACTGCGCCCACCAACTCGTGCGCTATCCCGAACAATTCGACGTCATCGTCACAACAAACATGAACGGCGACATCATCAGCGATCTGACGAGCGGCCTCACCGGCGGGCTCGGCCTCGCGCCGTCCGCGAACATCGGCAACGGCATTGCGATGTTCGAAGCGGTGCACGGCTCGGCGCCGACCATCGCGGGCAAGGACATCGCGAACCCGACCGCGATGCTGCTGTCGTCCGTCCTGCTGTTGCGCTATATCGGCGAGTTCGAAAAGGCCCGCGACATCGAGCATGCGGTGGTGCTGACGATCGAGGAGGGTAAAAAGCTGACCGTCGATCTCGCGGCGTCGCAGGAAGTCGCGTGCTCCACGACGGCATTTACGGATGAGGTCATCAAGAATCTCGGCCGGCGCAGCGATCATTGGCCCGATCACGACTACAAGCCGCTGAAATTGCCGACCGAAGCGCAGACGACCGGCGCGGTGAAAGTCAGCGAACGCAAACTCGTTGGCGTGGATATTTTCATCGAAGCCGACGACACGCCCGCGGCGCTGGGCGCGAAGCTGGAAGCCGTTTGCGAGCAGACGCCATTGAAGCTGAAAATGATCGGCAATCGCGGCACGATGGTGTATCCGGGCAGCGCGGCGCGAACGGATTGTGTGGATCACTGGCGGTGCTGCTTCACTCCGCGCAAGGAAGGCGCGGAAACGAGCGATGCGGAGATTCTCGCTCTGCTGACGCGCGTGAGCGGGAAATTCCGCTGGATGCACGTCGAAAAGCTCGAGCTGCACGACGGGAAGCCGGGGTATACGAAATCGCAGGGGGAGGATTAACGCCGCGCGCCCGCGTGCGTCGTGAAGAAAGGCAACCACGGAGAACACCGAGGCACGGAGAAAAGTATATATTGGAGGGTGTGTTGGCGTCGCGCTCTTGATGATTGATATTTTTTTGGCGGCCAATCGCGACGGCAACGCACCATTTCGCAGGTACCGCCTTGGTCAGCACGAACTCAGACTTCAGATATCACTGCTTTATCAGGAAAGGATCAGGATGACGTACGATCGAGCGAAGTTCGTCCAGTTGGTTCGGAGGTTCGCAGTAGTTCTTGTAGCTGCAGGAGTCGCGGGGCTGCTTTCGGGCGGGTGTCCGGCGCTGGGACCGGACAATCAGCCGAAAGAGATTACCGTGCGCTTTCGCACGTTTGATGTCGGCACGAATGACTGCGAAGACATTTTCAGCTTCGGCGACTTTCGCGTCGCGATGTCAGTCGATGTTGAGCTCGATGAAACACGGCGGGTCACGAGCAAGATTCGCAATGCGGAACTCGGCAGTGCAGCGTTCCAAACGACGGTGCAGAGTGTCGATTTTGATGAGACAATTGCATTCACGCTGCAGCCGGGAAAAGAATTCGAGATCGGCATCAGCGTGACGGAGGACGATCCCAATGACGCGGACGAGCCACAGCCGTGGATCGATACCGAGATTTTCAATTTCCTGACCGTATCCTCAAGGTCGATCACATTCACAAACGGTCCAGGCTGTTTCAGCGACGACCGTTTCGAAGTGACGGTTACGGTTGCTGAATAGGAGCGCCTAGCAGATGTCCTCCAACAACGAAAGTCCTGGCCCCTCGCTTCGCGCGAGGGGTTCTGTTAGACGATCTAAGTTGGCAGGATGTGTGGGCGGCGCGCGCTTGCCATCCGCGATTTTTAGAGGCTTAATCGCGACGGCAGCGCACCATTCGCGTCGTTCGTCGATTATCTCTTGGGAAGGAATATCGCCATCCCCACGATCGTTTGATCGTACGCATAATATTCCTTAAACCACGAATCAAACTCCGCCGTCCCGATGCCGGTGGACTCGTAGCTCTCTTTTGCAACGACGATGATTCGCGGCGGGTTGGCGCGGATCGCGGCTTCTGCTTCGATGGTGATGAAATCCACGCGGCTGCCGAGATTGCCGCCTTTTTCGAGCGTCGCGAAACGCGACGGCGCGGCGCGATACGCGTAGCGGTACGTCCCCGGACTCCAGCCCCAGACATAAATCTCATCGTCGCGTGAGGTGAGTTCGCGGATGCGTGCGCCTTGTTGTTCGTACGGCGCGGGGTCGCTTCGTTGTAACGCATGCCAAGCGGGTTTGGTCGACCACGCGCGCGACGCGTGCGTCAGACTTTGCGAAAACAGCGGGACGCAGAGTCCGCCGAACGCGACGACGCACACGACCTTGCGCGCGTCGGCGCAGGCGGCGAGCAGACTCGGCGCATCGCGTAACACCCACGCCAGCGGCGCAAGCGCGATCAATCCCAGCGGTGGGAGGATCGGCGCGAGATGGTAGGGCAGTCGACCAACGCCGACGAATGC
>JBFWWY010000362.1:0-4361 GCA_050245935.1 Phycisphaerae bacterium
GGCAGCGCAATCGGGGGCGAAGCCTCCACGGTCCGCCCGAACGCTTCCATGAATTGTTCGGTGTTCATCCGCTTCCGCACGTTATCGTGCGCGACGATGATCGCACCAGCTTTGCCGAAGTTCTCGTTGCCGCCGGTGTGGTCGCCGTGCCAGTGCGTGTTGATGAGAAATTTCACCGGCTGATCGGTGAGTTTTGCGACCGCCGCTTTGATTTTGTCGGACATCGGCGCATATTGATCATCGACCATCACCGGTCCGTCTTTTCCCACCAAGAGACCAATATTGCCGCCGTTGCCCTGCAACATGTAAACATTGTCGGCCAGTTTTTGAGTAGTAACGTCCGGCGTCTCATTTTGCGCAAAGACGCTAGCCGCACTAATCAGCAACGCAACAGTACACGTAACGCGACGAGTCATTGATCGCCTTTCAATTAGCAGAGCAAAAACCGGAAAACGCACTCGGAAATTCGTCGGGCCCAGACCCCGATGAAATCGGGACACGCGGCCCGGCTCTGATTTATACTCCTCCACTCCACCACTCTTCACTCCACCACTATCCTCTTACCCAATAAACTCAATCTCCCCGGCATCCGGCACCAGCCCGGCGTTCGCGCCTTCCTGCAGAATGCGGCGAACCGCTTCGCGACCGCGATCACCGTAATCGACCGTCCAGTCGTTGACGTACATGCCGACAAATTGATCCGCGAGGCCGAGGTCGAGACCGCGTCCGAATTTGAGCGCGTATTTCACGGCTTCGTCGCGATGATCGAGGCTGTACTGAATGCTGTCTTTGATCAGTTTTGTGATCTCCTGGCACGTCGCGTCGCCGAGATCGCGACGAACGACATTGCCGCCCAGCGGAAGCGGCAAACCGGTCTTTTCCTGCCACCAGACGCCAAGATCCACTACCAGATGCAGGCCTTCTTTCTCGTAGGTGAGCTGGCCTTCGTGGATGAGCAGCCCCGCATCGACTTCGCCGGACTTCACTGCCGCAGGAATCTCGTCAAACATGACAACCTTGGTGCGAAACGCCCCGTCGGCGCCATTTTCCGCCGCTTTGCCGAGCAGCAACTGCAACGCGAGAAACGCGGTTGTCATCTTGCCGGGAATCGCAATGATTTTGCCGCGCAATTCCTCGATCGACATCGGCTTTCGCGTCACGATCATCGGACCGTAGCCGTCGCCCATGCTGGATCCGCACGCCATGAGCGCGTAACGATCGCTGACATACGGAAACGCGTGGATGCTGATCGCGCTGACTTCGTAGACGCCTTGTTTCGCGCGTTCGTTGAGCGTCTGAATATCGTCGAGAATATGTTCGAAGTTGTATTTTCCGCTCGCGACGCCGCCTTGCGAAAGGCCGTAAAACATGAATGCATCGTCGGGATCAGGACTGTGTGCGATACGAATCAACATCGCGGTTCCTTGCTGTGGACTGTCTGATTTAAGCGCCGACGCGTATCGTAGTGGATGGTCGATAAACCGCCATACTTTGGAGAATCCGGATGCTGAGGTTCACGAGTTTTGAATTGATTTCGCTGCTGGTCGCGGGGATTCTCGCCTTCGCGGTGCCAGCCGCAAACGCTGCCGAAGAAGCGCCGGTGCCCACCTCTCCTTCGAATTTTCGAATCAAGTTGGATTCCACTGCAGTAAGCAAGCCGTACACCGGTCGGGTATGGGTCATCCTTTCTCAGAACGAGCGCCGCGAGCCGCGCCAGACCGTGAGCTGGATGACGAAGAGTCCGATCTATGCAATGGATGTGAAAGATTGGAAACCCGGCGAAACGCTGAATTTCGCCGCGTCAGACATTTATGGTGCTCAAGCAAAGAATCTGCCGGAAGGGATGTGGAACGCGCAGGCGGTTATCAATCTGAGGCAAATCACGCACGATGTCATCAACGCGCCGGGAAATGCGCATTCCGAAGTTGTTTCCTTTCACTGGCCGCGCGAAAGCGGCAGCGAACCGCCGTTGCTCGTCATCGATCAAAAAATTCCGGAATGGGACTTGAAGGATTCCGACGATCGCAAATTTGTGACGCTGCGCAGCAAGCTGTTGTCTGATTTTCACGGCAAAGACTGGGACATGCGCGCCGCCGTCATGCCGCCTCAGGACTACGACCCTGCGAACAAAAGCAAACAGTATCCCACCGTCTACACAGTCGGCGGCATGGGCACAGACATACGTGCGCGCTATTGGATGAGTTCGCGGGACATGCTCGCGGCACACGGCATGGACGCGTTTGTCGTATTCATCGATGCCGATTGTCCGACGGGGCATCACGTGTTTGCCGATTCCGCGAACAACGGCCCGGTCGGAACGGCGCTGGTGGAAGAAATGATTCCGCATCTGGAGAAGACGTTCAACATGATTCCGCAAACCGCGGCGCGCTATGTCACCGGGCATTCCTCCGGCGGGTGGAGCAGCTTGTGGCTGCAGATTACGTATCCGGAGGTATTTGGCGGCTGCTGGTCGACTTCGCCGGACCCGGTTGACTTTTCAGCGTTTCAGACGGTGAATATCTACGAAGACGGTGCGAACATGTTTGTCGACCGTGAGGGAAAAGAAAGACCGATTTCGCGGCCGATGGGACGCGGGCAGTTGATGACGCGCAGCTTCGGTGAACTCGAAGAAATTCTCGGACGCGGCGGACAGCTTCAGTCTTTCGAGGCCGTATTCTCGCCGCGCGGGGACGACGGGCAGCCGCAGAAACTTTGGGATCGCAAAACAGGTGCGATCGATTCAAAGGTAGCGGAGGCGTGGAAAAAGTACGACATTCATCTCTTACTCAAGCAGAACTGGAGCGAGCGCGAACCGGCACTGCGCGGCAAATTGCATTTGTTCTGCGGCGATCAAGATACGTTCTATCTTGATGGTGCCTTCATGAAGCTTGCAGCTTTTCTGCGCGAAATCAGCAGCGACGCGCACGTTGAAGTCGTCGCCGGAGCCGGCCATTCCCTGCCGCCGCAGATTTTTGCAAAATGTTACGAGCAAATGGCGGCGAAATGGCATCGCGCGCAGAAGCTCGAGCGCGATTGATTTCGCCGCGATGGCAAGTTGAGTCGCTTTGAGGAGGCGCGCCGTTTTTTACCCGGCTTCAGCGTCGGTACCTGTGTCGGTTTCGGGCTCGATCACAGCAAAGACACCGTCGACAATTCCGGTCAGAATTGCGTTAAATCCCTGCTGGAGCGACGTTGCGGCCGCGGCGCGGAATTCATCCTGGACTTCCTTTTCGCAACCGGTAAGGCCTGCCAGTCCACAGAGCGCGCCAATCCATGCCACCGCGGCGGTCGAACGTCGTTTTGAAGCTCGATTCATTTAATTACTTCTCCTCATTGGTCCGTCGCGATCCGCGCGTCGCGGAATACTGCGTCGATGGGGTCCGACTGATTACTACATCGTCACGTCTTCAAGCCGACAGTAATGCATGTTTCGCGCCACACCCATAAAATCGTCGTCGTGCTTTTTGATTCGGGGGGGCGGCTCACGGAGGATACTTGATCGACTATGCGAAGCCACGCCCTTCGCGAACGCGTATTCTCCGTGACATCGGGACAGCGGCGTTACTATCGGTCGTCATTCTGCAACACCGCCCGTCAGCTCTACCTGACCACTGATCGTGCTTTTCTTTTCGTTCAGCAAGTCTGAAGAGTTTTCACTCTTTCGATTCGCCTATCTCGCGCAGCATTTGCAAGCAAGCGGCGCGCGACCAAAGCAGAAATTTCCCGTCAGACCGCAATCGCCGGCCAGTAAGCTATGACATACGGAAGGATCGAGGATTTTGACTGAAGAGAAAGAATTGCGTGACGGTGCGGCGCCTGTCAGCGCCCGCAGCTTTTGCCGACGTCTGCGGCGAAGTTCCGGGCGGCAAAGCGAATCGACTCGCGCCAGTCGTCACCGAAGCGATCGCGCATTTCCTGCTTTTCAAATGCATAAATGACGGAGCGGGAAGCGTTGATAATCGCGCCGTCTCCGGAAGCACGGTAACACGCGCGGCAGTCAGCCGCGGTTGCGCCTTGCGCCCCGTAGCCGGGAACGAGAAACGGCGTTCGCGGCATGGCTTTGCGCAAAGACATGGTTGATTCCGGGTCTTTCGGCGCAACCACCGCACCGACGCAGGACAAGCCGCATTTGCCGACGAGCGTCTCATCGGAGCCCAGATGCGCGACCAGCGAACTGAGGTGCCAGTACAGCGGTCGGGCACCGCCGAATTCATGGATGACGTCCGCGCTGGGGTCAGAGGGCCTGACGATCACGTAGATCCCCCGCTCGAAATCCCGCGCGTTCGCGATAAATTCGCTCAGGGACGACTCGCCGAAATAACCTGTGACCGTGAAGGCGTCGGGAATGCGAGCGGTGTTCA
>JBFWWY010000363.1:0-4343 GCA_050245935.1 Phycisphaerae bacterium
CAGGCGGCCGGAACGGTAAATCTTATGCTATGGCCGAAATTACAGCAGCCGAATTTGGGCACCGGGATCACGGTCGCAAGCCCGACACCAATTGGCAAACTCGACCGGATCGATGCGACGATCGCCAATTTCTGACCGATGGACCATCGAGGGATGCATTTTGACCTTTTCGGCCAACTCGCGCTGCGTCAACGAGGCTTCCTCCCGCATCTCCCGCAACATGCGGCACATTTTTCGGTAAGCAATTTTGTGCTGCGCTCTTGCTGCTATTTTAGCAGCAAGACGGCGAATTGATTCAACCATTTATCTTTGACGGGGGGTGTCCGGTGATCCAGGCAATAGCGGCGTCCGGCACACACAATAAGTTCATGCCCACTGGTCAGGCGACCGAACAATTCGGGGCTTTCGCCATCCGTCAGTTGGCGGACCTGACCAGTAACCAGCTACGCACTAACGCGGGCGTCAACTCACCTGCCGCCACCTCAGTCGCGTGCGCGGCACCGGCCCGGGTGTATCGCTCTCGCTCCTCGTTCGGGCGATTCGGGTGGCATTTCCAAGACGTTTGGAATTTCCCTTTGAGAACAGCCACTTCGTCGGCGGTGCGGTGCTTGATCTCGCCGAGATCCTGAACGAAGACCGGAATGACGCTTTTCTATTGCTGCGCTTCAAGCCCGGTGCGGTCGATCTGCCCATGCATGAGCACCTGGATTCCTGTCGCTGCATCATCGCGATCGGCGGACGCGGGTTCTTTCACGTGACGGATCAGCAACTCCACAATTTCGATGGCAATGCCGTTCGGACGTATCCGGTCAGGCAACGCGACGTGCTGACGTTCCGGCGTGGCACGATCCACACCTTCAGCACGACTGTTCATCACCTCGATCTGCTGTCCTATCACCAGCCGTATATACCTCTCGATGCACCCGAGCAATACACGATTCCAAAACACGTTTGTTGTCCGGGTCTCGAGCGACGCAAAATGGACGCAACAATCACCTGTGATCCAGCCTGGAGCTTGTTGCAGTGATGCGTGCTATGTTTTTGTCATCGCTACCCAACCATTTTTGATCGTGGTACTGTCGCCACATTCAAGCACGGTTGCGGGGCAGCATGGACGCCGAGATCACTCAACTCAAACGCCTGACGATTCAAGCGCTTGTCTCCGACGACGAGCTCGTGCAGCGTTTGGTCCTGAAAGGCGGGAATGCCCTGAGTCTGGCGTACGGCCACACCGCCCGTGCTTCCTTCGATCTCGACTTTTCGATGACGGACGCGTTCGACGACGAGCGCCTGCCCGATATCCGGCAGCGTATCCAAACCCAACTCGAACGCGCGTTTGAAACCGCCGGGTACGTGGTCTTCGACGTCGAACTCGAACCGCGCCCGGAGAACCTCTCCGCGGATCTCGCGAGTTTCTGGGGTGGGTACAGCCTGGAATTCAAAGTCATTCCCCGAAAGCGCTATGACGAACTGAATGGCAATTTATTCGAACTGCGACGGCAGGCGATGCCCGCACGACCGGGCGGGAAGGCGCGCTGGGAGATTGATATCAGCCGCTACGAATATTGCGAAGGCAAGACCCGCACGGAAATCGACCAGTTCACCGTCTTCGTCTACACCCCCGCCATGATCGTGTGCGAGAAGATCCGCGCCCTGTGCCAGCAGACTGAGGAATATGCGAAGTTTGTTCGCAGCCATCGCACGCCGCGTGCGCGGGACTTTTTTGATATCGTTGAAGCCACAAATCGCTTCGGCATCGACGTTACTGCCGCCGAAAACCTCGAACTGCTCCAGAACATCTTTGCCGCCAAGCACGTGCCCTTGCACCTGCTCCACGCGATCGACGGTGATCGGGAGTTTCATCGGCTGGCGTGGCAGAACGTTGTCGATACCGTTGCCACCGACGTGCGCCTGCGCCGATACGAATATTACAGTGACCGCGTCGTCGCGCTTTGCGCGGAACTGGCTCAGCGCCTCGGCGTTAACCCGCTTGGCACGTGAATCCGCCAACGCGGCACGTATTCGGTCTCGCCCATCTTGTATGTTAAATAGAAATCGAATTCATAATCAAAACCGTCATGGAAGAGCGCAACCGTCGCCTCATCGAATTGTCTGCAGGCTTCCAGGTAATACCCCACCGCTTGGTGATACGGATAGAGGTAGCCCAGTTTGCGAAGCGTCGCTGCCAGGCGATTGACGGAGATGCGTCCGGCTGCCGCCCGATAGGCGTTCAATACCTCCGCGACGCCGCCGGCATAGAACGGGCGCACGACGATGTCGATCAGCGTCCGCTCCAGATCAGTCACGCGCAGTGTGGCCGAAGTCCCATCGGCCAGCGTCATTTCCCGCTCGACAACACCGAGGTAGCCGGTGTGTTTGCCGTTCAGCAGGCAGACGCGAATTTTCCCACGCTGCGGCACGCGCGTCGTCGCGATGTTTTTCGTCATCCGCGGCTGATTCTGAAACGCGCGATCGAGGCGCGATTGCTCCAGACCACCGGCTGAAGCCGGCAACGGTCGCAATTCGTGATTGAGGTAATAAGTCGTGGGACTCTGCTCGGTCAGATCGTGCAACTGCATCGCCGTGAAATGGCAAAAGTGACATTTGGGTTTCAGCGTCAGCAGCACGACTTCCAGCGGCACGTCGCCCCAGACGTAGCGTGTTTCCTTGCGATGAGGAAAATCAAACGCCAACTCGCGAAGCCGCTTGGTTTTGAGCAGCTCCGCTAAGAATTCCGCAGCACTGAAGGAGGACGGCAGCCCCCAGTCCGCCCGATTTTCGGCTAGGATCTTCTCGATTTCTCGCAGCTTGAAGATGGAGCGGCCGTGCGACTGAAAGTAGTCGACAATCTCATTTCGCGATTGTTTCAGGTGCATCGTTTATGATCCCTTTGTTCGGCGTACGTAGTATATATACTACGTACGCCAGCGACAAGCTTTCAGCGCTCCTTGACCCAACTCACAGCGCCCACGTGGCCCTTTTGAGTTCTACGTAGTATATATACTACGTAGAATAAACGGTCCCCAAGGATGATGATGGGATCGGTTAGTCAATAAACATTGAGCTGAGCCTTGCATCGGGCTGCGGGTGTCAAGTTTTTTTGATGAAAAACTTGACATACACCCCGTTGAAACAGCCGCGATTGCCAAACACTGATTTTCAAGTCGCACGCCACTCTAACCGTTAGTCACCTTTGGACCGCCGCCATTTTCATTCGTTCAGGCCTCCTGTTATTGCCACCGGCATGAATCCGAACGACCCGCCACAACACATCAACATCGGAATGACAGTCGACGTTCTACTGGCTGAGTCCCGCGCGCTCTACGGCTTATTGGAGTTCCGCATGCAGGCCTTGGATCGAAGGACCCCCGTAGTGACCGGCCTCCTGGCCGTCTTGCTCGGCACGCTCAAAGCGATGGAACCGGCGATCGCGCTCGCCCTGCTCGGTGGCATTCCCATTGGGTTATTCGCGTTGACCATGACGACGGTGAATCATGCGCGTTCACAAGAAGACCTGCTGCGCCGTATCGAAGAGATCGAACGCCGACTCAATCAAACTGTCGGTAATGACTTGATCGGATTTCAATCATCCCACCCCAGCCGACATCGCAAGGTCGGCGGCCGCACCGGAACCGTCACCGTTCAGGTCATCGTGCTGATCTGCGTCGTCGCGCTGGTGCTGTGCAGCTACGTCTTCGGCACGCTCGCGGCAGCGCCATTCGCGCGACTGTTCTATCACCTGTCGCAGCGGTGCCCGCGCTTCGATGCGCAGGCAGATTTCTTCCGCGAGATTCCGCATCGCTTCCGCGGCGGCGCTGCGCGGATCGAACTGTTCGACCGGCGTCCGTGCCGCCAGCGCCAGCTTGAAGGCCGCCGCTTCCGGCATCACGGTCTTCAGCACTAGATCGCGATAGCGCTCGCGCAGTTTTTCATCGTACGCGCGGTGGATGGACAATCTTCGATCCATCCGCGCGATGAGGTGTCCGAGCCGTCGCAGTCCGGGATTGAGTTTGCGCACCTGTTCGATCGAACGATGGACCACGATAATTCCCTGGGTACCGAAATCCTCGGGCGGCACCGGGATCACAACAAAATCCGCCGCAATCATCGCGAGCCAACTGCAGGCATAGAGGGTCGGCGGACAGTCAATCAGCACCAAATCCGCTTCGACACCAGAAGCAAGGAATTCGTGCAGCGCATATTGCTCCATGCCGAGTTCTTCGGGTGAGGGGATATTGAAGGGTGCAAGCGTTTGATTCGCGGGCAGCAAATCAATGCCGTCGATAGCAGTTGCACGAATGAGGCGATCTGGTCTCATCGAAAACCGATTCCCATCGAACAGG
>JBFWWY010000364.1:0-4335 GCA_050245935.1 Phycisphaerae bacterium
TTTCAGCTTTTGCGGCGGTTGCGTCGAAATGCATTAGAGCAGATTCGGCGGGATCGTTCAATTTGGGTCGGGACGCGTGCTTTCAAGCCGCACGCGCCAGCATGCGGCTCTGGCGATGGTATCTTTCTGTGAAGTTTAATGGAACGAATAGCACTTTGTGGGCGTTGAACGTCTCGGGAACCCCGCGCTGGCGCTTGGGGCTTGTTGTTCCGCGCTCGCGCTTGGGGCTTGTGGAGAGGCCGCACGCGCGAGCGCGCGGCCCGGATGACATGCTGCAATGGACGTCACTTCTTCAATGTGGGGATCGGGCGCCCCGGGGTCCAGGGAACCTCGGCTTCGTCGAGTTGCTTGAGTAGCGCCGGGTATTCGTTTTCGAGCAGGCCGCGAAGCGATTCCTCGATCGCGACGTACTGATCCCGCGCGATTTCGTACTGACGCCGCTGCGTCTTGGTCGGTCCGTACGGCGAATTCCGCGTGCCGGAAAATGCGTTGAACACGCGCGCGCGCACCGACGGCGGCGTGGGTACACTGTTTTCGCCGAGCAATTCATCGCCGCTGAGCTTTTCACGCATGTCTTCGAGTTTCAGTTCGAATGCGCGCAAGGCGTCACGGAGTTCCAGGTTCGCGGTCGGGGTTTCGCCGACGGCGCGCTTCGCACTTGAGACGTCCTCGCGCACCTCATCTAGTCGCCCGGTGGCACCACCGATCGCGCGAAGCAAGTCGCTGACTTCGTCGTGAAATTCCGCAACGGCTTTCTGCGTCGCTTCGTCGCCGAGCGAGCCTTCCAGCGCGACGACTTCAAAGGTGCGCGGTTCGCCGAGCGGCGTCCGCTGGCCTTCGTAGAATTTGGTTGCGGTGACGGTGTAGGTACCGGGCAGCACGGTTAGGCCGCCGAAGCGTCCGCCGCCGCCGTCCTCGCGGAGGTTCCAGTTGATGCGATGAATGCCGGCGGAAGTCGGTCCGGATTCGCGCGCGATCAGTTTTCCGTCGGCGTCGGTGATCGTGAAAAGAATCAACGGATTTTCTTCGCGCTGCTCTTCTTTGAGCACATCGAAGCCGGGATAAGGGTTGTCCGCGCCCGATTTCTTGTTCTTCGCTTCCTTTTTCTTGCGCTGCTGCTGCTTGGTTTCGAGCGATTCTTTCAGGAAATACGTGAAAATCGCGCCTGCGGGCGGATTGTCCGCCATGTAGTACGCGTCGCCCGCTGAGCCGCTGCGCCCGCCAAGCGGGAGCGTGTTGAAAAGCAGGGCTTTCTTGATCGGGAAAATATAGAAATCGTTGTTTTTCAGGAGATCGTCGGTCAACTCACGCAGCGGTGTGTAGTCGTCAAGAATGTAGAAGCTGCGGCCGAAGGTGGCGCAAACGACGTCGTCTTCGCGTTCGTGAATCTCAAGATCGCGCACGGGAATCGTCGGCATACCGCCTTTCAACTTCATCCAGTGTTCGCCGGCGTCAAACGACGTAAACAAACCGAATTCCGTGCCGAGAAAGAAAAATTCCGGCTTCACGTCGTCCTGCACAATCCGCCAGACGAGGTGGCGATCAGGCAGATCGCCGGTCATCGGCTTCCACGTTGCGCCGCGATCGGTTGTCTTGAGCAAGTAAGGCTTGTAATCCCCTTCTTTGTGGTTATCCATGCAGACATACGCGGTGTTGGCGTCGTGTCGGTCGGCTTTGATGTCGTTGACGAACGCGAATTCGGGTACACCGTAAATGCGTTCGACCTTGCGCCAGGTTTCCCCGCCGTCTTCAGTGATCTGAATCAGACCGTCGTCGGTGCCGACGTAAATGAGCCCTTCCTGCACCGGTGATTCGGACACGGAGGTGATCGTGCCGAATTGGGACATCGCGTAGAGGTCCCACGTCGCGTCGATGCTCCAGACGCGATCCATCATCTTCATCTTGAAGCGGTCCATGCCGCGCGTGAGATCCGGGCTGATCGTTTTCCAGCTATCGCCGCGATCATCGCTGCGGTGAAGCTTCTGCGATGCGAAGTAAAGCCGTGTATGCGAATGAGGGCTGATATTGATCGGTGAATCCCAGTTGAAGCGCAACGTTTCTTCATCGGCATCGGGCTGCGGTCGGATGTCGATTGACGCGCCGGTCTTGCGATCGAAGCGCCGCAGGAAGCCCTGCTGCGATTCGCCGTAGAGCGTGTCCGGGTCTTCCGGGTCGATGGCACAGTCATGACCGTCGCCGCCGAAGATGACTTTCCAGTCACTGTTGGCGATGCCGCTGCGCGACTGTGTCTGGCTCGGGCCGTACTGTGTATTGTTGTCTTGTGTGCCACCGATCATGTTGTAAAACGGGTAGTCATTGTCAATCGCGACCTTGTAAAACTGTGTGATGGGAAGATTCGCGAAAAACTGATACGACTCACCGGCGTCGCGCGAGAGATACAGCCCCCCGTCGCAGCCGACCAGCAGAAAATCCGGGTCGGACGGGTGAAAAGCGACGGCGTGATTGTCAACGTGCTTCTCGTCGCTTTCTGCAGCAAACCAGTTCTTGCCGCCGTCGACGGTTTTGCCAAGCTGCACATTCGCCTGATAGAGCGTGTCGAAATGGTGCGGATCGGGCCAGAGTTCCTGGTAATAGTGCGGGCCGGTGCCGCCGCTGACGTAGTCGCTCATCTTGTTCCAGCTCTCGCCGGCGTTGGTGGACCGCCAGAAGCCACCTTTGCGGCCGGGCAGTTCGATCGTGGCATACATCACATCCGGTTGTTGCGGCGAGATCGCAAGCGCGATTTTTCCGCGATCACCACCGGGCAGGCCCCCGCGCAATTCGCGCCACGTCTTTCCGGCATCAGTGGATTTGAAGATACCGGACTCGGGACCGCCATTGAGTAATGCAGCTACGGTGCGCAGACGCTGATGTTTGGCAGCATAGAGCGTGTCGGGGTTCCGCGGATCGAGGACGATATCCGTGACGCCGGTGTACTTGCCGGCACTGAGAATATTGACCCAGGTTTCGCCGCCGTTGGTTGTTTTGTAGAGGCCGCGTTCGCCGCCGCCAGACCAGAGTGGTCCCTGCGCCGCGACGTAGACGACGTTTGAATCGCGCGGATCGACGACAATTTTCGCGATGTGTTCGCTGGCTTTGAGGCCGAGATTGCGGAACGAGCGACCGCCGTCGGTGCTCTTGTACACGCCGTCGCCAAAGCCGACGTGTCGTCCGCCGACGTCTTCGCCGGAGCCGACCCAGATCGTGTTGTGATTGTTCGGATCAATGGTGATGCAGCCGATCGAATAGGACCCGTAATGATCGAAAATCGGCTTCCAGGTGGTGCCGGCGTTGGTGGTTTTCCAGAGATTGCCGGACCCCGCCGCCACGTACCACGTGTTCGGTTCGAGCGGATCGACGGCGATGTCGGAGATGCGGCCCGACATGAACGCGGGACCGATGCTGCGCAGTTTGAATGCACCCAGCAAACTTGCATTCACCTTGTCCTGCATTTTGTCGCTTTCGGTGTCGGCTTCGTCATCGGCGAAGGAGAACGGTGCCGCCATCAGGCTCGCGGCGAGAATTGCGAATAGCCCATATCGCTTCGTCATCATGTCGCTTCGTCACTTTCTCGTACAAGCTACGTTGGGAATGAGGCAACGGACCGCAAGCGGAGTCCCTTCCACCATGGGAGACGGCCCGCGCGGTCTCGCCCTGTCCGGAATCTGGATATCGACTGCTGTTGATAGCGGAATCGAGTGCTATGAGCCAGTCCGGGTGTTGAATACGCGACACGGGCCAACGGACGGGGTCCGATGCCGCTTTTCGGCGACTTTTGCGCAGGGCGATAAAAATGCTCAAGATGCTGATGAAGGTGGCAATTTACCGGACAAAGAATTCCCGCTCCCCAAATTTCGCACCGAATTCTCTGCCCGTGCGATGACCATTTCGCGCCTCTGTAAAAAAGCAACCTGCATCTTTGCAGTCCTCGCGAGTCGATCACGGAAGGATCGACACGGGAAATCGCGTCCATTTCTGGAGAATCCATGAATCGTTTCATACAGTCATCGAGTCGTCTCTCATTTGGCATGTTGTCGGTTGGGACCGCCCTGCTCGCCTTATCTGTAGGTGGCTGCCCCACCCCCGGCGGCGACGGCAATTCCAATGGCAACAGCAACAGCAGCGGGAACAGCAACAGCAATAACTCAAACAGCTCGAACAGTGGTTCGTTCAATCCGATTCTGACGAACGCCGTCCGCGACAGCGGTGGAGACATTCAGGTTGGCGACGACATCATTGCCATCGGCACGCGCAACGAGAGCGGCGTGCAATACCTGATACCGTCGCAAGGGGACACAGACCCGAAGAACATCTCGAATTTCGAAGAGTTTGTCC
>JBFWWY010000365.1:0-4323 GCA_050245935.1 Phycisphaerae bacterium
CAATTGTCGGCGTCGCGGAGCCGAACGATAAAAAGCACGGGCGACCAGTGTACAACACTGCCGCGTTTCTCGCGGACGGCGCGATCCGGCAGCGCATCCGCAAGCGGCTTCTGCCAACGTACGACGTGTTCGACGAAGCCCGCTATTTTGAAGCCGCCCAGCGCCAGCCGGTCGTGCGACACAACGGCGTGACGCTCGGCATCAGCATCTGCGAGGACATGTGGTCGCGCGAGGAACTGTTGGCGCGCCCGCTCTACGACGCCGACCCGCTGGCGGATTTAGTGGCCGATGGTGCGGAATTGCTGATCAACATTTCAGCGTCGCCGTACTTCATCGGTAAGCACAACGTGCGCGCAAAGCTGTTTCGCGACCACGTCGATTCGCTGAAAACGCCGCTCGTTTTTGTGAATCAGATCGGCGGGAACGACGAGTTGATTTTTGATGGTGCGAGTTGTGTGGTGTTGCCAGGTCGCACCAATGTTGTGCAGATGCCCGCTTTTTGCGAAAACGTACTGGATTATGACAACGCTGTCGACGCGGCTGACCATAAGAGTGTCGCACTGCCGAAGCATCCGGCAGTGCTGCGCGATGCCTTGGTGCTGGGGCTGCGCGATTATGCGCGAAAGTGCGGCTTTCGCAGCGTCGTGCTTGGCTTGTCCGGCGGGATCGACAGCGCGGTCGTCGCGGCGCTGGCGGCGGAGGCGCTCGGACCGGAACATGTGCACGGCGTCGCGATGCCCAGCCGGCACAGTAGCACGCACAGCGTCGAAGATGCGCAGCAACTGTCGAAGAATCTCGGCATTCACTTTCAAACGATCCCGATCGAGGAAATGCACGCGGCGTTTGAGCGCGAACTGCAGCCGGCGTTTGCAGGGCGCGCGCCGGATGTGACGGAAGAAAACATTCAGGCACGTGTGCGCGGCGTCACGCTGATGTCGCTTTCGAACAAGTTCGGGCACCTGCTGTTGACGACCGGCAACAAGAGCGAACTCGCTGTCGGCTACTGCACGCTGTACGGCGACATGTGCGGCGGGCTTGCGGTGATCAGCGACGTGCCGAAAACGATGGTGTACGAGCTCGCGCGCTTCATGAACAAAGACGCGGGTCGCGCGCTGATTCCGGAAAACACAATCACGAAGCCGCCGTCGGCGGAGCTGCGACCGGGTCAGCAGGACAGCGACTCGCTGCCGGATTATACAATTCTCGACGAGATTCTGCACCGCTACGAAGAGCGCATGCAGTCGGCGGGCGAAATCATCGCGGCGGGTTTCGACGCGGCGCTGGTCACGCGCATCATCAAAATGATCCACCGGAGCGAATACAAGCGACAGCAAGCCGCACCGGGACTCAAGATCACATCGCGCGCGTTCGGGTTTGGGCGACGCATGCCGATCGCGGCAAAAGCCTGAGATCAGAGCCGCGCCCGTAAGGAAGCGCAGGGAAGATCAATCGCGAGAAAAGTCATCGAAACCACCAATCCAGCGTCTTATTGCGGCAGCACTGCATGAATCCTCAAAAATTCTAAAGTTTCTGAACGATTTACAGTTTCTGCGCTTCCTTACGGGCGCGGCTCTGATCGGCGTGCTTAAGCGCTGCTGTATGTGCGTGCGCGTTGAATTTCCGCGCGGTCTTCGTCCGGCACGGGGGCACGGAGGCTACGGTGCGGCATTCTGCCTCACTCTCACACCGCGTCGGCGTTCTCTTCACGATTCCACTGCACCCGCGCCGCGAGCGGCAGCTTCTGCAAATCCGGCACACGGGCGTCGTCCGCGGGGTAGCCGACGGGCATCAGCAGGTACGGCTTCTCGTTCTGCGGCCGGCCGCAGATGTCGCGGAGGAAGTTCATCGGGTTCGGCGTGTGCGTGAGCGTCGCGAGACCGGCGAAGTGGCACGCCGTGATCAGCATGCCGGCGGCGAGGCCGGTGCTTTCGATCGGGTAGTAGTTCTTGCGTTTCTCGCCTTCATGCATTTCCCAATCGACGCGAAACACGACGATCACCCATGGCGCGATTTCGAGGAACGGTTTGCTGGCGTCGGTGCCGAACGGTTCCAGCGCGTCGAGCCACTCCTGCGGAAAACGATGGTCGTAGTTTTCGCGTTCTTCCTTCTCGGCAGCGAGCCGGATGTCGCGTTTCATCGCCGGGTCGTCGACAGCGACGAAACGCCACGGCTTGCGATTCGCGCCGCTCGGGGCGCTATGGGCGACTTCGAGGATCCGCTCGATGACATCGCGTGCGACCGGCTTGTCCGAAAAATGCCGGACCGTGCGGCGGGTTTTCATTCTTGCAATCAGTGCATCGAGCGATTCGCGCTGCGCGGAGGCGTCTTGGAAGGGGAGCGAAAACGGAATTGTGGGTGCGGGCATTGGGGGTTTCCTTCGACATTATCAGATCGATTGCATCGTAGGGTAGATTCGTTTCCGGACAAGTGAGGTCTGCCTTCGAGGTGACATCGCGGCCCATCGCTTGGCGCGATGGATTCTGTTGATTGCGGGGCGACGGCATCGTCGGCCCGACTCTGATTTGCGATCCGACGTCAGCGGATTACGGCTCGGCGGGAGCCTCGCCCTCCCGTCTGGATATTGGTTTTTCACACTCGACGGCGATTAATTCGGTGTGTGGAGTGCGGCGGTGATCGCATCCGCGACGCCATCCACCGTCGCGTTTTCGGCGACTTCGATCCACGTCACACCGGGGAAGCGGCGAAGCCAGGTGCGCTGGTGTTTGCCGAGGCGGCGCGAGTTGATTTTTATCCGCTCGACTGCCTCGTCGCGCTTGAGCTTGCCCGCGAAATGCGCGAACCACTCGGCGTAGCCGACGGCCTGTCGCGCCGGTTCGCTGATGCCGCGCGGGTCGTCAAAGAGGCGGCGCGCTTCGGCCTCGAGACCTTCGTCGATCATGCGACGGACCCGCGCGTTGATGCGCCGGTTGGCGTCGTCGCGATCGCGGCGCAGCGCGAACACCCGCCAGTGCCAGTCGTCGCGCCGAAGTCGCGAGCCGTCCGCCCATTGCTTTTGCAGCTTGCTGATCGGTGCGCCCGTGAGGGCGTACACCTCCAGTGCGCGTTCGATCCGCTTGATGTCGTTGCGATGGATGCGGGCTGCCGCGTCCGGGTCGATCGCTGCAAGTTCCGCGTGCAATGCTTCAACGCCTTCGACTGCTGCGCGCCGCCGAATCTCCGCACGAAACGCGTCATCCGCCGACGGCCCTTCGAAGACGCCTTCGTACAAAAAGCGGAAGTACATGATCGTGCCGCCGACGACAATCGCTGGTTTGCCGCGTGAATGGATGTCGTCGATCGCGGCGTCGGCCAGGTCGACATACCGGGCCGCCGAAAAGGCATCCCAGGGATCTGCAACGTCGATGAGATGATGGGGAATCGCCGCGCGATGGGCGGCAGCAGGTTTCGCGGTGCCGATGTCCATCGTCCGATAGATTTTCATAGAATCGACGCTGACGATTTCGCCGCCGAGCCGCGTTGCGATCTCGCGTGCGACCGCTCCTTTTCCGCTGGCGGTGCAGCCGACGATCGCAATGACGGAGTTTGGCGGTAGCTGCAAGGTTCTGTGCCGGTTGCGCGGTGCGTGTTTTTCTCGTTCTCGAGTCTCGTATTCATGATAGCCGCAATCGTCGACGCGCGGAGCGGCGCGCTCGGGGAACTGACAATCTTATGGCGCCGTTCGGCGGTGCTTCCGGTTCGAGGTTTCGCCAATGCATCTGCCGTTTGCCGCTGGCCGCGTTTGGCGAAACAATAAGCGCATGAGCGTTGCGTTTCTCATTGGACGTGCCGGTACGGGCAAGACCGAAACCTGCCTGCAACAGGTAGCGGAGGCGCTGCGCGACCTCGACCCAACGCGGCCATCAGCGGAACAATCTCGACCGATTCTGCTCGTGCCTGAGCAGGCGAGTCTGCAGATGGAAGCCGCGCTCCTCCACCGTTTGCCGGTGCATGGATTTACCGGCGGTGTCGTTTTCAGCTTCACAACGCTTGCAAAGCAGATCCTCGCCGATGCGGGGTTCCGCGGAGAATTCGTCGGCGAGACGGCAAGGTTGATGGGCGTGCGCGCGCTTCTGATGCGGAAGGAACTTCAGGCGGCGTTCGGGAAGGCTGTTGAGACAAACGGCTTCTTGCGCGAGGTGCAGCGAACGCTGCGTGAGCTGATGCAGGAAGACGTGACGCCGGACCAGCTTCGCGCGGGCGCAGCACTGCTGGCTTCGCCGGACGACCGAAAAAGGGTGGTAGCGCTGGCCGATCTGTTTGACGCTTATCAAGATTGGTTGGGTGCGGAGAAGTTCGATATCGCCGCAGAGATCGGTGTCGCTG
>JBFWWY010000366.1:0-4320 GCA_050245935.1 Phycisphaerae bacterium
TGTATGATTCAAGGTCCGATCGAGCGTTTCCAGGTATTCCAGAACGAAATGGATTACTGCTTTGATCGACGACGGCCGCGCGATCTTGTTCTCGGCATCCTGCGGATTTGCTGGGGAATTACGAAAGCATTGATTGCCACGTTGTATTTTCTGCCGGTCATTCGCAGTGTGATCGCGGCACCGTGGGGCGCGGACCACGGCATGCGCTACTACGAACATCCCGAGTCCATCGAAAGCTATTGGTTGCTGTATTTCGGCGTGTTCATCAACATTTACTGGCTGTATCTGGAGTTCAGCGGATACTGCGATGTCTCCGCGGGAATCGCACGAATCTTCGGGTATCGGCAAATCGAGAATTTCAACTGGGTCTGGTTTGCGACAAGTCTGCGTGACTTCTGGCGGCGCTGGCATATCAGCCTGTCGGCGATTCTGCGCGATTACGTGTACATCCCGCTCGGCGGCAATCGCGGACGCGTCTGGCTCAACCTGATGCTCACATTCGGTATCTGCGGCATCTGGCACAAGATTATTCCACAGATGTTTCTGTGGGGCATCCTGATGGGGTTCATGCTCTGGGTCAATCAGAAATGGGTGGCGTGGACAAAGTCGCTCGCGGAACGCGAGGATGGATTCTGGACCCACGTGCGGCACGTTACGCTACGAATTCGGCCGATTCCGCAGTTTTTCGCATGGTTGCTGACAATGCATGCGTTTGTTTTTTCGCTGTTGATTTTCTTCGGTGGCGTCAAGAGTTGGCGGGTGCTGAAAGAGATCGTGCGGCGGCCGTTGGAAGCGCTGTTCGGTTGATGCCGCCACCACGCACCGGCCTCAGAGGTTCTGACACGCCGGTGAAACCAGCTCCATGCCAACCGTAGCGACATCGTCTTGAGAATCACCGGGAATTCGACGGTCGGCATGGATGCATGACCGCGACGATTGAACGACGCGTGTTTTAGTCGTCGTGATGCTCAAACGGCGGATTCGCAATAAACATGGGGCGGCGCTTGGCAACGTTCAGCAGGAGGCCGAGCGCAAGAAAGTTTGCCCACAAACTGCTTCCGCCGGCGCTGACAAAAGGAAGCGGCATGCCGGTGATCGGTGCGAGGCCGATGTTCATGCACATGTTGAGCAATGCCTGCACGACGATCATGACAATCACGCCCACCGCGAGCAAGCGACCGAATGGGTCATTGGTCGCCGCGGCAATTTCGACGCCGAAGAGAACAATGGCCGCGTAACAAAGCATTACAAAGCAACAGCCGACGAGCCCGAACTGGTGTCCGATGATGGAAAAGATAAAGTCGTTGTGTTCTTCGGGGAGGAGTGCGAGGCGCGATTCGAGGAACACGCCCTGCCCATAGCCCTCCCCGAGAACGCCGCCGGTTCCCAGCGCGATCTTCGCTTGTCGAAGCTGATATCCCTGATCCATGTGCCACGCTTCGCTGTCGATGTTTTGTTTGAACATGACCTGAATGCGTTCGCGCTGATACGGCGCCATGCCCACAAAATAAAATACGGGCAGCACCGCGCATCCCAGGAGAACGATCGTGGCCAAATGACGGATGCGTGCCCCGGCGACGAACAACATGCAGAAGAGCACGGGTAAGAGCATCAGCAGCGTCCCCAGATCGGGCTGCTTGAGAATAAGCACCATGGGCAGCAATGTCAGCAGGAACGGCGGGATCAGTCCCGGCCAAGACCGGTAGCTGTCGCGATAACGGAGGTATCGCGCCAACACGAGAACCAGCGCCACCTTCATGAATTCGCTCGGCTGAATTCCAATCAGATTTCCGAACGTGATCCAGCGCCGTGTTTCGCGGCGGATCGGAACGATGGAGTCGTGAATATCCACGATGTAGCGATCAATGATCAGAAGCGAAAGCATCGCAATCGAAACGGAATAAATGACATAGGTCCAGCGGCCGATCCGGTGATAACTCGGCAATAACGTAAGCCCCAAAAGTACGATCCCGGTCAGAAAAAACAGCAACTGGCGTCGCGTGTTGGCCCCCAGCCAGTCGTACGCGCGTTCGACCCACGAGGACTGTGTGAATTTGGGTTCGTCGGAGACCGCGGCCGGCGTCACAGGTGTGACGCGGTCGGTGGCATGAATGCAGACGAGCCCAACCAGCAGCAGCAGAACCACGGGGATGATCAGGCCGACACCCAGGCGCGTGATTCCCCACCCCCCGGCGCGCGGAAAATCAGCGATTACGTATTCAGAGGATTGAACGGATCGGCTGAACATTAGCCAGCAACTTTCCCGCGTTTGAGAACGAGTTCGGCAATCTCCTTTGCAACCGGCCCCGCTTCGCGCCCGCCGCTGCCGCCAAATTCGATCAGAACGCTGATTGCATAACTCGCACCGCGCGGCGCGGCGCCCGGCAACGTCTCGGCGGACTGTGTGAAACCCATGAACCACGCGTGCGCGGGCAATGAGCCATCTTCGGGGATCTCCGGAAAGCGCTCGTGCGCGCGGAAGCCGACGCACTTCGGCGGATTTTCGCCAAATGTCTCCGTCGCTTCTTCCTCCGTGCTTGCGACAACTTCCTCGCGACTTCCATCCGGACGCTCAAAAATATACCGCCGATTCAGAATCAGGGGCTGCGTCTGCGCAGATCCCGTCTTGCCGCAGAACTTGAACCGCGCAAACTCCGGACCGAGACGCGCGGATTCGTATGCCGTGCCGCCGCGCTCGTTGACGACGCGCCACATGCCTTCGCGAACGGGCGTAAGCGCTGCACTTGCAATCGAATGCGGCTTCAGGTCGGTTCCACCGAGAATCTGACCATCCGCCGTGCGCGCGAAGATGACGGGCTCCCAGCGACCGGTCGCAACCGTCGCAGCGATGTTGGCAACCTGAAGCGGTGTCGCTGAGATTTCCCCCTGCCCAATCGACCAGTTCCAGGGATCGGCCGGGTCGACTTTGCGATTGAGACGCTGCTGCAGCCATTCCGCGGTCGGGACAATTCCCGGGTTTTCCTCGATGAGGCCTGTTCCACAGGTGTGACCGATCCCGAATTGCTCAAACCAGTTGCACAGGCGCGCCGCGCCGAGCCGTTCGCCGACGTGAAAGAAATAGATGTTGCAGGAGTTGCGAATGGCATCTGCTGCGGTTTGGCCGTCAGGAAATTCGTAGTCGTGCGTGATGCTGAACTGCTTGTAAATCCAGCAACGGAACTGCTTAGGCAGATGCGGCAACAGGTGACCTGTGCAATGGATTTTCTCCGCGGCGGAAACGACCCGCTCCGAAAGGCCACCGACGGTGGTGATCGCTTTGCAGGTCGACCCCGGCGGATAGACATTCTGAATCGCTTTCGAACGGAGCGGCGCGCGACGGCCGTCCTTTTGCAGTGCGTCGTAGTTCTCGGAAAAATCTTCGTATGAATAGGTGGGATAGCTGACGGCCGCCATCACTTCACGGGTCTGTACATCAATTACAACGGCAGCAGCGCCGGCGGGATGCGGGCTGCTCTTCACCGCCTTGTCCAGGATCGCGTAGATCGCTTCCTGCAGCTCCATATCAATCGTCAGGTAGACATCCGTGCCGGCGACCGGCGCGATTCGATCCTTTTCGCCAGTGGCGAAGTTCTGAACAAATTTTCCACGCGAACCGCGCAGGACGTTTTCAGCGAGGAGTTCGACGCCGCCGACACCCATGCGATCACGGGGCCCGAGTTCGCGCAATTCATCTCCGGCGTACGGATCGCGAAAATATTTCGCAAGGCGCTCCGTCCCGAGCCGTCCCATGCGGCCGACGAGATGCGCCACGGCATCGACTTTGAACGCAGTCCGACGGGAACCGGGAAGGATCCGGATCCAGCGCGAATCCGCGAGTTCCATCTGAATCCGCATCGTGGTCTTATCATCAAGATCTTCCACAATCGAGTGCCAGGTCTCCTCTTCGCGGACTTTGCTGCCGACCTTTTCGCGTATGCGGCCGATGCGGTCCACCAATGCATCGATCCGCGTGTTGATTTCCTCCCTTGGTATTTGCGCGATGCGCGCGATGTCGTTCAGGAGATCGTCGATCTCCTTGCGGTATCCTGCGGCCACAGCGGCTTGCGTCAGGCTGGGATCGACATCCCCGCGCCGAATCGCGCGGGACGCTTCGCGCAGAAAATAGGCTTCGCGATTTGCGAGAACCGGGTAATACATGGTGATGTCTGAGCTCGGTTCGTCCGCAACCAATACCCGACCATTGCGATCAAGGATGGCCCCGCGCGGGGGGCGAATATAAGCAATCTGCTTCGGCGACACGACGTCAACCAGCGCCGAGAATTCATCGGCACGCAGGATTTGAATGTCGACGAGTCGCGC
>JBFWWY010000367.1:0-4305 GCA_050245935.1 Phycisphaerae bacterium
TCTCAGCCGGAGGAATGCCCGTCCCCGGGCGCTTTATCGTTAGCGCGTCCTGCGTGATGACGTCGCCGGTCTTCAGCAATCGCCGCGTGACGACGCTTTTCCGCGCGACGCGACGCACGTCGGCTTCGCACGGCATCATGTCGAAGTGGCTTTTGCCCAGAATGCGCTCCGTTTCGCGGACAATCGCGATATACGACGCGAGCTCCTCGGGTTCGAGCGACATCGCGTGATCCGGCCCGATCGCAGTGCGATCAAGGGTCATGTGCTTCTCCAGCACGCACGCGCCGGCAGCGACGGCAAGTCCGCCGATCTGCGTGGAGGTGGTGTGATCGCTAAAACCGACGGGCAGATGAAATGCGTCGCGCAATGCGCCGATCGCGCGCAGATTCGCGTCGTGGATCGGTGTCGGATATTGGCTGATGCAATGCAGCAGAATCGTGTGATCGGCGGCGGCAAACGCGTGCAGCCAGTCGACAGCGGTGCGGACTTCATGTTCGTCCGCGGCACCCGTGGAGACGATCAGCGGCACGTGCAATTCCGCAGCGGCTTTCAGGAGCTGGCGATTGTTGATGTCGGTTGACGCGATTTTCACGCAGGGAACATTCAGCGCCGCGAGATTTTCCACGTCGGCTACGCCAAACGGTGTCGCGAGAAAGACGATTTTTGCTTCCTGGCAACACGCGACGATGTCGCGCATTTCGTGCAGGTCGAGTTGCAGGCGTTCGAGCATCCGTTTCTGTGAACGCGCGCCGATCTTCTGTTGATACGCGGCGGCGGGTGCGCTGGATGATGCGAGTTCGTCGGCGTCGAACATCTGAAATTTGACCGCATCCGCGCCCGCTTGTTTCGCAGCACGAACGAGATCTGACGCCTGTTGTGTGCAACCGTCGTGATTCACGCCGGCTTCGGCGATGATGAACACACGCTCGTCGGATCCGATCGCATGGTCGGCGACCGTTATGTTTTTTACGGTTGAGGTCATACCGGGTTGTATTCGTAGGTGTGTTGTTGTTGCATGAGCATTTCGGCGACCTGCCAGTCGTCGATCGTATCGATGTCCACGCTGCGTTCCACGGGCATCGGATACATCATGTGTTTCGGGCTGCGCGCCCCGTCGAGGTAGTACTCGAATGGATGCACATAGATTGCGCCGTTGAGCCGATACACCGGATCATTGCCGACAAATGGTTCGAACTGGCCGTCTTTCGTGACGCGACCCAGCCATGAAGCCGGCGTGACATGGGTGACGGACACCACCGTGCAAGGGCGATTTTGTTCAAAGAGCGCAAAAGCCGCGCGAATATCCTCAGCGTTCCGCAGCGGCGAGGTCGGTTGCAGCAGCATGACCGCGTCGTACAGGTCATCCTGCTCGACCAGCGCGCTGATGAAAAAGCGCATCGCGAGGTCCGTGGAGGTTTCGTCGGTCGCGAGCTCGCGCGGCCGCAGAATCGGGCAGGAAACGCCGTACTGCGCCGCGATACCGGCGATTCTGGAGCAATCGGTGTTGACGTAAATCGCATCGAAAATTTCGGCTTCGCGCGCCGCCTGACAGGTGTACGCGATCAGCGGACGATCCGCGAGGGACGCGGTGTTTTTGCCGGGAATGCGCTTGGAGCCGCTTCGCGCGGGAATGACGGCCAGAACTTTCACACGCCTGCTCCTGATGACGGCGTCGCATTGGTCTGGCGACGCCGGTTTTCGTTCATTGTCAGAGAATGAGCGAGTTGCTTGCGGGTGGCGGGGTTTTCGCGGCTTTGGCCGAGGATTCCAGCACCCAGATGGGGATCACGCGCCCCGCGAGCATCGCGAGCATAAGCCACGCGACGCCGTACCCATACTGATCGACCGGTTGGCCGATGCCGCCTGAGAGATTCGGGTCAATGATGCGGGCCGCGGGGCCGGCGGTCAGATTTGCGCCGTTGACGCAGGAAGACGCGTCGAGCAGCGCGGCGGTGAAGCGCGGCGGCGATTCGTAGGGGGAAGCGGTGAGGCGGTGAATGACGAGAATGCCGAGCGTGACCACGAGTGTGAGCAGGAAAAGCGATACGACAAGTCGCGTAGCGGCATAGCGGATGATCTGGCGACTCTCCGGGGTATTTGCGGGATCGCGGCGGCGGAGTGCGGCGAGGACTACGAGCAGCAGAATCGACCATTTGACGCCCCCGGCGGGCGAGCCGGGGAAACCGCCGACGAACGTGGTGCATGCGAGCAGAAACTGCGTGCCCGCGGCCACGGCGCGATCATCGAGTGATTCACTCGGGACGCCGGCACCCACTGCGGCGCAGGTTTGCGTAGTCGCTCGCACGAATCGTGCGGTAAAGGGTTGGCCGGAAAGCTGCGGGTTTTCGCGCGATGAGGCGCGGGATTCGATCGGTGTTTCGAGGATTGTGATCAGAAGCGCGATGACGAGAAGAAAGACGAAAAAGCTTGCGGTTGTCTTCCACACGGCGGAAACGCTACGTCTTTTTGAGGCGCGCGAGGCTAGCAACCAAACCGGCCAGCCCAACGCGACGATCACGCTGAGTGTTGCGATCAACCAAGCGGGCCCGGGAACGGTCTCGGCGAATGTGAGGCCACTGGAGGATGCCAGGGTCACGCCAACCCGTGCAGCTTCGCGCGCGGGAATGGAAGAATCAGAAAACTTTGCAACCAGAAAGAAAATGAATCCACTGCACAGACAGAGGGCCAAATACGCGATGAGGACCGTGCGCACTTGTGGAAAGTCGCGCAGCGCGGAGGAAAGCGCAGTATTTGATTCGATCTTCGAAGACTGAGCGAGCCGCGCATCGTCGCCGAAGCCGTCATTTGGCGTATCAGCACACTCGTCGGGGGTATCGTCCAGGCTGCGAATGAACGCGAAGCTCATGAAGCGGCGCATGGCAACGAGGGCGACTGCGAGATAAAGCGCGGCCCCCGCGACGCCGATTGCCGTCAGAATCCACCGGCCGCGCGGGGTGTACTGCGCTGAAGAACTGAGAATGCCGACGCCACACGCCGCACTGAGTGCATCGAAGGCGGATTGTGTCACGCTGCGCGCGCGAAAGTGTGTTTGTTCGCGGGAATCATCAAGGCGTGCGGAGGTAACCTGAAGGGCGACAGCACCTCCCAATGTCAGCCCGAGAAGGCAAAGGGCAAAGCGGCACGTTGTCCAACTTTTGTCATGCGGAGCAGGGTTCATACAAAAGTAAGCCTAGCCGGTAGCGAAAACTTCATCGACTCCACATCGGAGATTCGATGATTTCGGTCGCTACACGCCGTCCGGGAGCCATTCGCCGGCGGCGCTGGCATCGGTGGACAGCCTTTCGAGTAAGGCTTCCGCATCGTCGCGCGGCAGATCAATAATGGGCACGTCACTGTTGGCGCCGGCAGTTGCAATGTGCAGCGTTGCGAGACCCTGTCGGCGCTGGAAGGGATTCGCTTCCAGCTTGACGTGCTGAATCTTTGCACGCGGGAGTACGCGGATCTCGCGCGTGAGGATGCCGTAACGCGAGGCCACAAACGCGGGATCATCGACATAGCCCATCGCACGGTAGCGCGCGTATGCCAAACCGACTGAGATGACGAGCCAGACCGGCACGCCGATCCACCACAGCTTGTTGTAAAACAGTCCAAGTGCAATCAGTACGAGGCACGGAAGAAACGCATACCGCACGAAACCCCGACGAATGGTCTTGCGATCGACGGGGTGCCACTGCAGCGTTGCGTAGTGCAGCGCGGGAATCGCGACGGCGCAGAGTTCGGTCAATCGCGGCACGGTCGTGAGCGGGCAGAGCGGCGATTGGCCGCTGGCTGCCTTGTCACCGAAACTGCCGGCCGACTCGGCGTAAAGCGTGGCCCGATGTAACAACCGCCTGAGGAGCGGGGAGCTGATGCGCAGCGACTGAATGCGGTTTTGCTTCAGCACCGACTCGACATTGGTCAGCAGTCCGTATTGCCGCAGGAGTCGGTCGTCCCGCTTTCGCAGGACGAATCCGTAATACGTGAGAAAGGTCGACAGAATTGAAACAAGCCAGCCGATGAAGATCAGCCCGAGCAGCGCAATCGCGATCATCGGTGCGGAACTTCGATCCAGGTGCGCCAGCGCGGGAAATTGCCTGATGAACGTATCGTAGTTTTTTTCGATGACTTCCTGAAACGAGAAATACAAGCCGGAAATCGCGCCGATGATCACACCGGCGCGGTTTGCCGTCGAGCCGAGAATGAAGAGGTCAGCCGCCGACGCCCGCCAGATCACATTGTCCGCTTCCGCCGGCACGTCAGCGTTCTCGGCTTCTTCGCTGCCGCGGCGTTTGGCGATTTCGCGGC
>JBFWWY010000368.1:0-4298 GCA_050245935.1 Phycisphaerae bacterium
GGGGACGAGATGCTGTTCTGCCGATGCAGGAAGGTGTAGCCGCGCGATATTTTCGCGCCCGCGATGAGAGCGGAATGCCTCAGAGCGATGCGCGATTTCAAATGTTCGCCGCACATCGTCGTCCGTAGAATTCATACTTGTACGAAGACGTCGGCGAAGCGAATCGCTTTGATTTGCCGCTCTACGCTTGCCCCTCCGACACCGGACTTGCCGAAAACGCCGCCCTATATCCAGCGGGAATCGCAAAGAAATCCCTTTATGATGTCAGCGGCGTATCGTACGCTGTCGCGTTTAATGGCGGAGGGGCTTCAACGCGAATTGCACTCACTTCATCGCCGATCGGACACAAGTTCGATTCATTAATCGCGCTAAACGAATTGGTATTGGTCGCCGAACCGCGTTTCGACACCGCGCTGAATTTCGGCATCGATGTATCTACGTACGAGCCAAGTCCATTTATGGGATGGCATAAGCGGGCCAATAGTGACAACTTGCTATTCTGCGATGGGTCGGTTCGTGCGACGCAATTAGAAGATCTCGTTCGACCATCTGACAGCGACCTGCACATGATGGGCGTTGATGCCGCAAGCTGGGCACCCCATTTGCTTTATCGCGGCCGTACTTTCCGCTACGACAGCTACCCGACACCGGGAGCATTGCTGTTTGATACGCTGAGCAACACGCAAGCGCGAAACGCATTGGTCGGGCAATATGGCAACCAATGGCCGACGCGCGGCTTGCAAGACAATTATCAAGACAATCGGTAGACGCGTCGCGAAGTCATTCGACTCACCCCGGCAGCACCAGCGCCCCCACAATCCGCGCCGGGTTGCCGGCGTCGATGATGAGCTGGATGCGGACTTCCTGGTTGTTTTCGAAGCGGTAGCGCGCGATGCCTTCAAAATTTGAGTCGGTCCGCTCGACGGTGACACCCTGCGCCGGGCCGTTTTCGGTCGCGAGCTGCACGAGGATCGGGCGGATCTGGTCGGCCGGGACTTCGGCGAGAAAGGAAGGGTGAAAATATTCCTCGAAGCCGGACGACGGCTCCGGCACGAAGAACGGCACAAGCGCTTTCGCGATGCGCATGAGTTCCGGATCGACGGGTTCGGTGTTCTCTTCGCCGTAGGTTTTGATCGCCGCCAGCATCAGGTCTTTGGCGAGTGAATCGACCTGTTTGCCGCAGTTGGTCAGCACGATCACGCCGACGCCGTGCGCGGGAGAAAGCATGACGCTGCTGCGGTGTCCGGCGGTGCCGCCGTTGTGCCAGATGATGAGCGGCTCGTCGTTCTGCGGCGGGCGAATCAGCCAGCCGAGCCCGGCACAGCGTTTGAAGTCGTCCTGCGCGGCGTGGGTGTTCTGCATGAGTTGCAGCGCGCCGCCGCCGAGCGGCTTGACGTCGGGCTGACCGGCTTTGAGCTGCCAGGAGACGAATTTCGCCATGTCGTTGAGGGTGGAGTAGATGCCGCCGGCGGGTTCGAGCACGCCGAGATTCCACTCGCCGGCGGGGTTGCCGTCGTCGCCGTATGCGATGGAAAAAATCTTGCGCTGTTCGTCGGAGAGTTCGAACGTCGTCGATTTCATTTCGAGCGGATCGAAGATCATTTCCCGCACCAGATCGCGATAGGGCTTTTTGGCGGCGCGGCTGAGCACATGTCCGAGCAGACCGACGCCGAGGTTGGAATACTGCATCGTTGCGCCGACGGGGTTTTCGAGGCGCATGTTGGTCAACCCTTCGTAGAGAAGCTCTTCCGAATAGTTGTTGTATGCGTCGGTGCCGTTTGGCTGCACGTTGATCGGCTGACGCGGCAGTCCGGAGGTGTGCGTCGCGAGATGCCACAGGCGGATTTTGGCTTCGCCGCGCGGATCGGTGGGGACTTTCACGTGTTCCGGCAGATACTCGGCGATCGGATCGTCGAGCTTCACGACGCCCTGCTCGCGGAGGCCGGCAAGCACCGTCGATGTGAATACTTTTGTGACGGAGCCGATGCGGTAAAACGTATCGAGGGTTGTGACGCGCTTCGCGCTTTTGTCGGCTTCGCCGAGCGCTTTGGTATACACCAGCGCATTGCCGCGCACGACGCCGACAACGACGCTTGGGAATTTGTTTTCGCTGAAGGATTTTTCGATGAGCTGGTCGAATTGGGCGGCGTTTGGATCGGCGCTGTTTTTCGGCTGTGCGGCGAATGTTGAGAAAACAATACTATTGACGAGCAACGCGCCGGTCACAATTGAAATGAAAGCACGGGCCATGAAGATTCCTTCTATTTAGAACGCCGACTCTTTAGCAGGAGTATAAGCACGATACCCCATCATTCGTGCATCCCGGCAAAAATCGTTCGTCGTGGCCCCTCGCTTGGCGCGAGGGGTTCGGATATGCGCCGCAAATTTGTTCCGCTGCGGCGTGATGATCGTCGGTCAATAAGATTCGGCGCTCATTTCATGGTCGCTTGCGTCGATGACGCGCGGCCAGTAGTAGCCGTCTTTGCAGGTGGCGTCGACGATGTCGGTGATCGAGCGAAACGCGACAAAGTCGCCGCTTTTCGCGTCAAAATAGAAGTATTGAGAGCCGAGACCGGTGCCGTGCGCGAGGTAGTTGTATTTGCCGTTGCGGGCGGTGCCGGTGGACAGCGCGGTGGTCTGAATCTGCGAATGATCCTGCGGATTGTCCCACCAAATGCGGAGCGTTTCGTAATCGAAAATCGCTTCGCCGTCGCCAAAGTCCGCCAGCGTTTTGTTGACGGCGTTCTTGTCGAGCACACAGGGGCCGTCGGCTTTCGCGGTGCGTTTTTCCATGGACTGGCAGCCAGTCAGCAACAATGCACATGCAAGGACGCCGATCGCGATTTGCGCGTCGTGCCGAAAACCGAACGTCTCGGCCCCTCGCTTGGCGCGCGAGATTCGGATCGGGGCGCTGCAGTTATGGTTCTTCATTTTCATGTTCGTATCCTCGCTGATGAATGATGTCGGCGATGGCCTGGTGCGGGTTGGATTCCGGCGCTTCCGGGTGGAAGAAGCTCAGATGCAGCTCCGCATGGCGCAAATTCAACTGAATCCGCTGGTCGTCGGTCATCTTACCAAAGACCGGACTGTCGTGATTGGCGGGTTCGCGGGTCTTCAAGCGGTGCAGCGCTTTGGTGTAGCGGCGTTGGCCTTCGTGCGTGGAAATGCGTTCAACGCCATGCGTGCCGGATTCATTTTTCGCGATGCGAAAGCCGGGGCGCATGTCGCTGGCGAGAATTTTCGGCAGGAAGCGGCGGATGAGCAGCCGGCCGATCCAGGGGAATTTGAAGGGGTACCCGTCGTAGGCGTAGTTGATCCAGGCGGCGAGATGGCCGAAGGCCTGGCCAGGCGTCCAGTTGCCGGTTTGTCGCAAGTTGCCGGAGGAGTCAGCGGCGACGATGCGTTCGACATCGTCTTCGATGTCTTTGATGCTCGTAATTTTGAGCTTGCGGCGGTCGGTGACTTCGCGGGTGTTGATCATGCTGGAATTGTACGCCGCGATGCGTGAGCGTCACGTGTAATTGTCCGTTTGAAGCGACGAGCTACAACTGATGAAAGTCTTGGCCCCTTGCTTGGCGCAAGGGGTTTTGATGAATGAGCGTGTGAAACGTTCGGAGTCCTGCGAATTACCGATACGCACCGGCGGGACGCTGATGCTCCCCTTTTTTCCTGTTCGCACCGGCGGAACGCCGGTGCCACAAAGGCGGCACCTTACTTGGCACAAGGGGTTCGGATGTTCGACTTACCACTTTGTCCCGTCGGGGGTGTCGCGAAGTTCGATGTCGATTTCGGTGAGGCGGTTGCGGATTTGGTCGGAGAGTGCGAAGTTTTTGTCTTTGCGCGCCTGGTTGCGCAGGTCCGCGAGAATCTGAATGACGCCGTCGGCGTTGCCGGTTTCGCTGGGCGTGGGCCAATGAAGACCAAGCGCGTTCTGCGTGATATCGTCGAGCAATGTTGAAGCGGCGGCGAGATCTTCGCGATTCGCACCGTCGGCGATCCATTGATTGGTCTGGCGGGTGACTTCGAACAGCGAAGCGATCGCGGCGGCGGTGTTGAAATCGTCGTTCATTGCTGATGCGAAGCGCGTGCGGAAGTCGGTGAGCGCGGTGCGGATGGTTTCGGTTGGGGCGGTGATTGGCGCGGTCAGCGGCGAAGGAGTGGCGTCGGCCGTTCTTTTGGAATATTCGTGCGACGTGGCAGTGGTCGCGCTATCCCGTCCGGCACGGAGGCCGGACGCTACGGTGGAATGCGATGTCCGGTTCGGGGGAACGGACGCTACATCGGCGGCTTTACGGAGC
>JBFWWY010000369.1:0-4293 GCA_050245935.1 Phycisphaerae bacterium
GTCGTCCTATTTTCCGGAGGACGGCGACGGATTCGATGAACACATCTGCGGAATGTCGACATCGCAAATCAACGTTATTGAAAATATTGAATCTGAATCGCCAATCGTTTCGTAGCTTACGCGAGGGGGAGTCTTGCCCCTATTTTTTTCTATTAAATGGAGCTGACCGAAGATGCAGAAATCTGCAATGAGAAAATTTTTAGCCATTGGCGCAGTGAGTCTGATCGGACTCGCATCCGCAAACGCAAATCACATCGACTTTATTCAGGACGATTCCGATTCCAGCAACGGCGTCACCGATGCAACGTTCAGCCTCACCGCTGGTGTCGGACAGACTGTCACCGATACGCAAATCGGTGAACCCGCCGACATTCTTGGGGGAAGTCGCGCTGTGACGCTTACAGGCGGCGGCTTTGCGATGAACACCACCGCAACCAAGGCCCTCGGTACCGACTTCATCGAAGTCAGCAACGGAAACACCGCCGCCGGCACGCTCACACTGGATTATGACGGTTTTGATAATTCCGACTTCGCGTCGATGTGGAATTTCATCGGCATCGATATCCCCTTCATCGACAATCTCGTCGGCGACGGCGAACTCGATCTGTCGGTCGCGGTGGAAAGCTCCCTCGGCAACGCCGTGTCGAGTGAAATCCGCGTCGAAGACCCCGGCATGTTTTTCTTCGCGTTCAATGATCCGGCATTCGCGGGCGTCGACTTTTCCGATGTGGATCGTGTCACAGTAACGTTTGAAACCGCGATCATCGGGTCCGATTTCCAGATCGGTTCGATTACACGCGAAATCGTGCCCGAACCCAGCAGCCTTGCTTTGCTCAGTCTCGCCGCTGTCGGTGCCCTGGCACGCCGACGCACCTAACCGCGCCGGGCCGGCATCCTGACTTCAACAACGAAACCGCCGCTTCTTCGAGAGCGGCGGTTTCTCCTTTTCTTCGTGGCGCGGATCACCCTCGCTTTCTCTCGCACTTCGCACATCAGGAAACCTGCGGATACAATCATTGCTACTCACCACGATCAGTCCCGAACAAGGAAACCAGATGCCCACGTTCAAAACCAAAGACAATACTGAGATCTATTACAAAGACTGGGGCAGCGGACAGCCCGTCGTCTTCAGTCACGGCTGGCCGCTCAGCGCCGACGCGTTTGAAGACCAGATGTTCTTCCTCGCCGAGAACGGCTACCGTGCCATCGGCCACGATCGCCGCGGCCACGGCCGCTCGAGCCAGCCCTGGAACGGCAATGAAATGAACACCTATGCCGACGATCTCGCCGCCCTCGTCGCCCACCTCGACCTGAACGACGCCGTCCATGTCGGCCATTCCACCGGCGGCGGTGAAGTTGCCCGCTACATCGGCCGGCACGGCACGAAGCGCGTCGCAAAGGCAGTGCTGATCGGCGCTGTCCCGCCGCTCATGCTCAAAACAGAAAAAAACCCTGACGGCGTGCCCATGGAGGTTTTCGACGGCATTCGCGCCGGCGTGCAATCCGACCGCGCGCAATTCTTCAAAGACCTCACCGAATCTTTCTTCGGCGCAAATCGCAAAGGTTCGAAAGTCTCGCAGGGCATGAAAGATACGTTCTGGCTGATCGGCATGCAGTGCGGACTGAAAAATGCCTACGACTGCATCAAAGCGTTCTCCGAAACCGACTTCGCGGAGGACCTGAAAAAGTTCGATGTGCCAACATTGCTCATCCACGGCGACGACGACCAGATCGTCCCCATTGAAAACTCCGCGAAGAAGTCCGCCAAGCTCATCAAAGATGCGCAGCTCAAAATCTACAAAAGCGGCTCGCATGCCATCTGCACGACAGAGAAAGACAAAGTGAACGCCGATCTTCTTGAATTCATCCGTGCGTAACTTGGGGTTGCCCTACGATCGATAGTATGCGCAAAGGCGCGGCAGTTGCATCGGACCCCCGGGTCCGACGAAGATTGATTACCGTAGCGTCGGACCCCCGGGGCCGACGAAGCTCATTCCATCACAAGGCCTGACAGAACCCCCCGCGCCAAACGGGGGCCGGGACTTTTGCGATTTCCAAACAAGTTTTTTGGACAAACTTGGGAGGAATCGCCGCAACGCTGCGCAAAGGAACAGACCTGAATCTTGGCAGAAATGTTTAAGCGGGCCGCAAGCCCAAAGACCGAAAACTGCAACCCGAAAACCAAAAACAAAAAACCGAACCCCCGCGTCACGTGCCGAACCGCAACCCGTGGCCGCCCTACCGGTCATCCGCACAAAAGACCACCTCGATTGCCAGCATCAACAACCCGCCCAACGCGCACACCACCGCGAACACACCATTTTGCCCGCTGTGCGTCCGGAGCAATTCGACCGCGAAAAACAGACTCGCGCCGTACAACCCAAACACCGCCAGATGTTTCGCGACGACGATCAGCGGTGCCGGCAACAACCGACGGCGATTCGTTTCGCCGAGCAAACAATCCGCGCACGCACCGCCCCAACCCAGCGGATCGAATAAGTCGTCATATTTTCCACATTGTGCACAGCGTCCCCACGCCTCCGCTTTGTCGCCGTGACGAATTTTTTCCCGCAGAATTCGGTAGGCTTTCACAATTTCCACGAATCGCCGCCGATCGTGCGCGCACGGATTCAGATCCGGATGCGTTTGACGTACCAGGTCGCGAAACGCCTGCTGCAACTCTTCAGCAGTTGCGCCGATCGCAACACCCAGTGTTCGATAATGTGGATCAAAATCCCGGTCCCCGCGCATCATAGGTCTATCATACCGAAGCCTCTGTTTCACAATCAATCACCAACGGACTGCAGAAACCGCGCCAGAAGCCTGTGGGCGGCCGATAGCTGTGGCAGATTCGGAGAGAGTTGACAGAAAGTTTGCTCCCGACGACCGGGCTTTGGGTGCCCAGCAAGAGGATATAAATTCAGGCAAACCCCTCATTTCCTCGTGCGTGTATGTTTTCTAAGTTTCAGGTATGGCGATGATGTTTTATTTCCTGGTATTGGTCGTTGTTGCCCTCGCGGCGCTGCTGCTGCTCAGACTCCCGGGCCGCGGTCTTCCGCTGCGCTCACCCGCGCCGGTCGCCGAGCTTCCCTATCGTGCCATCGATCGTCTTCTCTCCCCCACCGAACTCGCGTTCTACCGCGCGCTGCAACAAGCCGTCGGCCCCCATCAGTTGATCTCCTGCAAAGTGCGTCTGACCGACGTGCTGACCTGCAATGCCGAAGCCGGCAAGCAGGGCTTCCGCGGCAAGATCGCGCAGAAGCACGTCGACTTTGTTCTTTTCGATCCCGAGGATGCTCGCATCATCGCCGCCATCGAACTCGACGACAGCACCCATAATCGCCGAAGCCGCCAAACGCGTGACGCTTTTCTCGACGACGCGTTCCGTGCCGCAAATGTCCCGCTTCATCATCTGAAAGCGGCGGCGACGTACGATGTCCGCGAGGTCAAAAGCCAGCTCCGGCTGAATTCGTAACAAAGTGATACCCTTTTGCCGGTCGGACGACAGAAAGTTTCGCACCAGCGCAAATCCACCCTTCCCAAACATTTCCGCATTCACCGCGTGCAAATAAATTAGCCAGGCGCCTGTCGATCCAAATTTTTCTGAATTTTTCGGTCCGATTCGCCGCTCATCGTCGTGATCTCTCTCAGCGCCGCTTGGACCACGGTCAGCACCCTGCAGTGCCCGCCGTCTTCACCTATCGGCGCGCACCCGGCACGTGAAATCGCATGGCCTGTTGTTTCGCATGCACACGCAATGCGGCCATACGTGCGGAAGACGATCCGACCCGTGGTCGGATAAACTGGTGGATGGTCTCTTCGGCGAATTCGCCGGGCCGCGGCGTCCGCGGCGACGAGTTCGGCCTTCGGTCGTATCGGCTTTCGGAGACTGAACGATGCATACGTTACGATTCACTCTCGCTGCAACCCTCGTCTGTTTCGTCGCATCCGCCCCCGCTGGGATCCGCAATTTCTCTGCGGAAGCATTTATCACCGCCGACGTATCGCTGACGAATACCGTCAACGACGTCCCGTTCCGTGATTCCGATGCGACAACACTGGGCAATTCCGGCGGTGTGAATGTCGCGGCCGCATTCACCCGGCCCGGCCTCGGCACCGCGACGGCTATGAGCGGAGCCGGCTTTTCTTCGTCCGACTCGAATACCACGGCAAACGTGACATTCAACTGGTCGGGTGATGGCAATGCGACCATTGACGATCCGATTCCGAATTCCTTTAAGCAGGTCGGCTGTTCGGCCGGCGGAAGTGTGACGATTCATTTCGAAGTGGTGG
>JBFWWY010000370.1:0-4271 GCA_050245935.1 Phycisphaerae bacterium
AACTGTGATCGAGCCGACGAGCGAAGCGCCAACGCTTTCCTGCCACTGGTCATCGAATGCAGCGAATGCACCGTTGGTGACGCCTGCTTCGAGAACCGCGACCGACGGGGTCGGGTCTGCAAACTGGCCGGTGCCGTCTGCATTCGTGATGCCCGGAACGCCTGCTGCATTCCAGCGGGTCGTTACGGCAGGAACGAAGTTGTTCTGCCAAATGTTAACACTGTCGATGAGGACATCGCCAGTGGAGCGAACCTGCAGGTTGAAACCCTTCAGATCCGTTGCAGCGCCGGTGCCGATCTGCGCCCACAAGTAAAGGGTGCGCTGCCCGACGTCGAGACCTTCGGGGTCCATCGTGTTGGTCGGAGCGACTGATGCGCCGTCCGTCATACCCGGCGTTGCAAGGCCTTGCTCCGACAGGAAGTAGCGGACGCTGACCGCTTGCGCCGATGCGACGCCAAGACCGAACAATGCTGCTGTAGCTAGAAACTTCTTCATGAGCCAATTCTCCCTCAATCAGGATATAAGTGGACGTGGAGGTTGCTTCTTGCCTCCGAACTACCAAAAGCTCTCGGGTGCCATTCACCCCAGGACATGTCTTTGTTGTCCACTGCGTTCTAGGCACGCAAAAATCGCAAGGCAAACGGAGATTTGGAATTTTTTGTTTTCTTATGGGCGTTGCTGATAAAAATGAGTCCTCGTGCATTACACTTCGCGAAGTCAAATAGAATTGGCCGCGCCGGGATTCGTCGCAACTCACGAAGCGACTTGGACTTGACGTTCACGACCTCGGTTGCGAATATAGGACGTGTACAACATGTTGTGGTCGGCGACTCGCCAACACAATATGCAGGATTCGTCCAGTGCCTCAGATGGGGACGAGTACCGCGCGAGCGCAAAAGAGAGGAATCGTGTTCTTAAAGCGAATCGTACTTCACGGATTCAAGAGCTTCGCGGACCGCACCGAGCTCGAATTCTCCGACGGGATCACGGGAATCGTGGGTCCCAACGGGTGCGGAAAAAGTAACGTGTTGGATGCCGTTCGCTGGGTTCTGGGTGCCCAATCAGCGAAGAGCCTTCGCGGCGCGCGGATGCTGGATGTGATTTTCTCCGGTTCGCGGTCGCGCAAGCCGGCAAATTTCGCAGAAGTGCAACTCTGCTTCAATAATGAATCCGGTTTGCTGGGTTCCGGGCATGACGAGGTCATTGTCGGACGAACCCTTTTTCGAAACGGTGACAGTGAATACAAACTAAATGGCGATACCTGCCGACTGAAAGACGTCCGCGAACTTCTGCTTGACACTGGTGTCGGCGTAGACGCATACAGCGTGATCGAGCAGGGACGTGTCGATCGGCTCCTTCAGGCGAGTCCGGTCGAGCGGCGCGAGATTTTTGAAGAAGCCGCCGGCGTCAGTCGCTATCGAGTTCGACGATCCGAAACCCAGCGTAAACTTGAGCGCACGCAGAACAACCTTTTGCGACTGAATGACGTAGTGGACGAACTCGAGCGGCGCTTGCGGAGTGTAAAACTCGCCGCCGGGAAGGCACGCCGATTCCAGGAACACGATGCCCGGCTTCGTGAACTGCGGAGTTCGTTTGCCCTTGCCGAATATCACGGTCTCAACGAATCCATTTCCAGGAACAAAGAGAAATTTGAACGGCTGTCAACCGATCTGACCGCGCGGCGAGAACACTTCACGCAGGGAGATTCGTCGCTCGCGGAAAAAGGGCGTGCGCAACAGGCGTGCGAGGCGAAAATTCACGAACTTGAAGAAGAGTTGCGCCGCATCGAGACCGAGATGGGCGCACTACTGGAGCGCGCCACGCAGGGGCGCTCGCGCATTCTGGAATACCGCGCACTCGATGAAAAGCGGCATGCGCAAGCCGAAGAGATGACCGGGCGGATCGCGTCGCTGGAAGCGCACATTCGCGGCGCCGAAGCCGATATCGCATCGCTCGTGAAGCAAGTCGAGGAAAATTCGGGACAAGTCGAGAATCTTCAGCAGAATCGATATGAGGCCGAAGCCCGGCATGAAGCGGCGCGCAAATCCCTCGATCTTGAGAAGAATGCGATCTTCGAAGTCGCGCGCGGTGCCGCGCTGCTCAGCAATCAGTGTTCCAATTTTGAACGGGAAATGAGCCGGATCGCCGCGTCGCAAAAGCAGATCGGCGTGCGGCGGGAAGCGCTGCTGCGCGAGTTGTCGGAACACCAGTCTGCGAAGGACGAAGCGGAGGTGCGAATCACTGCGCTCGAAGCGGACGTAGAGAAAAGCCGCCAGCGGATTCGTGATCTTGAGTCGGAACGCAACCTGGAAGATGAGCGGGCAAACGACGCGGAGCTGCGGCTGTCGGATGAAAAGGAGGGGCGCTCCGGTCTGGTGTCGCGCCTCTCGCTATTGGAAGACCTTGAGAAGCGCAGCGAGGGGATCAACGCGGGCACGCGTCACGTCCTGAGCTGGCGCGACGAGCCGGAGCATGATGGGAGCGTTCTCGGATTGGTCGCGGATGCGATCCGACTCGAAGAGGACGCGATTCCGGTACTGCGTCACGTTCTGGCACTCTATGAGAAGCACGTCGTCGTCCGTTCCCTCGCGTCCTTTCTCGCGGAGTGCGAACGTCGCGGCGGCTTGCCGGGGCCCGTCGAACTCGTGGCGCTCGATCGAATTCCGGAGAAGCTCGGCGGAACAGACTACGGTACCGTTGCCGGCGGTATTCAGCGCGCGACGGAGTGGGTGGAGTGTGCGGCGGAGTTCAGACCGCTTGCGAACGTTCTGCTCGGGCAGGTATTCGCCGTCGAAACGCGCGCGCAGGCGCTCAAGCGATCGGAAAACATGTCGTTGGGCAGCGTGTTCGTCACGCCCGATGGGGAAGCGCTCTTCCCCGGCGGCCGCGCGATTCTCGGGCCGGGCAGCAGCGTCGAAAGCCTGATTTCGCGCAAAGCGGAAATCCGTCAGCTTCATGGGCAGCGCGATGACAAGGACGCGATCATCGCAAAGTTGCAGCGAGAATTGGCGGCACACCAGCAGCGGCTCGATGATCTGGATCTTCAGCGGCAGGCGGTATTTGACGAGATCTCCACCCAGCAGCAGGAGCAAGCAAGTCTGCGCGCGCAGATCGCGAGGCACGAAGCCGATGCGACGCGCAGCACCCGACTGCTGGAAGACGTTGCGCGAGAATCTCAGTCGCTGGAGGAGGCAAACGCTGAAGCAAGCAGTCAGTTGGAAGCCGCCAAGCAGCAGCATGAAGAGATCGAATCGCAACTTCACAATCGCGGTACGCGGATATCTGAGCTAGAGCAGAAATTGCTGGAGAGTGAACGCACCGTTGCTGCGCAGTCTCAGCAACTGACGGACGCGTTGGTCGAGATCGGACGGCAGTCGGAAAAACGGGCCGCCGCCGAACAGGCGCTGCGCGAACTGACAAACCGGCTCCGCGCGGTCCAGGATGAGCAGAAGGCCGCAATCGTCGAAGCGCAGCAGGCCACGGAGAAAGCCGAAGAAATCGAGCGCGAATGTGCCCACGCGGACGCGCGGCACGGCGAACTGCGAATTCGTAGTGAGGAAATCAAGCACAGTGTTTCGGAAGCACGGTCCGCCCGTACGCGCCTGCGAGACGAAATCGCGGCACTGGGAGAAGAGGCTCGCGCGCTGCAGATGCAGATTCAGGAACTGACGGAGCAAACCCACGAATGCGATTCGGCGCTCCGCGAATACACGGTGCGGCAGGAGAATGTCGTCATTCGCGTGAAAGAGGAGCTCGGTCTGGAGCTGGCGGAATTGTACGAAGCCTACGCGCATACCGATCAGGACTGGGAAGCGATCAAAGCGGAAATTGCTGACCTGCGCGAAAAAATTCAACGGCTTGGCAACGTCAATCTCGACGCGATCGATGAGCTGGAAGAACTCGCACCGCGCTTTGAGACGATGGTTCAGCAGCGCGCCGACCTGACGCAGTCCATCGAAAGCCTGACGCAGTTGATCGCCGACCTCGATCATGAATCGCACAAGCGATTCGCCGAAGCGTTCAACGAAATTCGCGCGAATTTCCAGGATCTGTTTCGCAAGTTGTTCGGCGGCGGGCGCGCCGATGTCATCCTGGAAGATCCGGACCGACCGCTCGAATGCGGTATCGAAATCATTGCGCGGCCGCCGGGAAAAGAGCCGCAGTCGATCTCGCTTTTGTCCGGCGGTGAAAATACGATGACGTGCGTTGCCTTGCTCATGGCGGTGTTTTAGAGTAATCCATCACCATTCGCAGTTCTGGATGAAGTCGTG
>JBFWWY010000371.1:0-4266 GCA_050245935.1 Phycisphaerae bacterium
TTGTGACCTGATGGCCGGCGCGGCGCAACGCTTCCGCAATCGCGGTTCCGCTTTGGAGACTGATTTCGCGCTCCGCGCTGGGACCACCGGCAAGGACGGTAATTTTCAGCGCCTGCTGGATTGCTGCGGCGCCGGAATCAGCGGATTGTGTGGTCATGGCGGGCATCCGTTCACCAGATATCGACTTCGAGTTCCAGCTCGACTCCGAACTCGTTCCTGACGCGATCCTTCGCGACATCGATCAGATCCAGCACATTCTGTGCCGTGGCCGTCGCGGACGCAACGACGAAATTCGCATGTTTCTCACTGATTCGCGCTGCCCCCAGCGTGTGTCCCTTCAGGCCGGCACCGTCGATCAGTCTTCCGGCGGCATCGTTCGCGGGATTTTTGAAAATGCAGCCGGAGGTCCGGTTCGACAGCGGCGGCTGCGTAGCGTATTTCTCGTTCCATATCTGTCGATGGCGCGCTTCGAGCAGGCTTCGCGATGCCGGTTGCAGATCAAAACTCGCCGAAAGAACGATGCAGCCATCGAGCCCGGAATGCCGGTACGAGAACCCAACGTCGTCAGCGCTTCGCGATGATACAGTGTCCGTTTTCGTGTCCAGAATCTGGATTTCCCGCAGATAATTGGCAACGCACCCGTATTTGCCGCCGGCATTCATCCGCACGCTGCCGCCGACGGTGCCCGGAATGCCGGCAAGGGATTCGAGTCCGCCCATTTCAACTGCGATTGCCCGCTTGATGAGCTTGGGCAATTCGACGCCTGCACCGGCGGTGATGGACGTCCCGTCGACGCGAACCTGACGCCAACTGTCGTCCTGCAGCAGAATGACCGCGCCGCGCACACCGGTGTCGCGCACAAGAATATTGGCACCTTGACCCAGTACCCGCCACGGGATGCCGTTTGCCCGGCATTCGGCGACGACGCCCGCGAGTTCGGCGGTGTTTCGCGGGCGAAACAGCCAGTCCGCAGCGCCGCCGAGCTTGTACCAGGTGAGCGGCGCGAGCGGCGCGTCAACGGTGCAAATTTGCTTGTAGTCGGCAAACAAGGTCATCAGCGACTTTCCAGATATTTCCCGCGCCAAGCGTCAGCACCACGTCGCCGGGCGCGATGCCGGCAATAATTTCGGATGCAATTCCCCCAAAGCTCTCGATGTAGTGCGCCTCTTGGCCATTCGCACACACGCGTTCCACCAGATCCATTGCGTTGACCGACTCTTTGTCCCGCTGCGTGTCGCGCACGAAGAAGATATCCGGAACGATGACTCGATCCGCACCCGCGAAACTTCGTGCAAAATCTTCCAGGAAAAACCGCGTGCGGGAATGCTGGTGTGGCTGGAACACGCACCAAAGTCGATGGGGCGCGTAGCGTTCGCGCGCCGCCGCGATGGTCGCCGCGATTTCGGTCGGGTGGTGCGCATAGTCATCAATGATTCGAATTCCGTCTTCGGTGGTCAGTCGCAGTTGCATGCGCCGCCCGGCACCCTGGAATGTTTCCAAGCCCTTCTGGATATCCGCCCAGCCTACGCCGCACTTGCGCGCCAGTCCCGCGACAGCGAGGCCGTTGGCGACATTGTGTTTTCCCGCAAGATGCAGGTGCATTCGGCCTCGCGGCGAATCGCGTTCCACGATATCGAACTGATACGTTCCATTTTCGAGTTTCACATTTGTCGCGCGAATGTCCGCGCGCGGGGAAAATCCAAACGTCGTCACATGGCAGGACGCGGCAGCGGCGATGGCCGTCGCATGTGGCATGTCCGCGTTCAGGAGTAGCGCGCCATCGGCACGTACGCGCGCCGCAAGCGCACAGAATGCCTCGACAATTTCACCGATATTCGCATAACAATCGAGGTGATCTTCCTCAACGTTCAAAATCGTTGCGGCGTAAGGCTCCAAATGAAGGAACGAGCGATAGTATTCGCAGGCTTCGACAATAAAATGGGCGCCATCGCCCGCACCGCTTCCGCCGCCCAGTTGCGCCACTTCTGCGCCGACGATGAAACTCGGATCGAGTCCTGCAAGCTGACAGGTATACGTCAGCCAGGCCGTGGTGGTGCTTTTCCCGTGCGTGCCGCTGATCGCAACGCCGGAAAAGTGCCGCGTCAGGGCACCGAGCATTTGTGCATACTTCAAAATCGGAATCTTGTTCTGACGCGCTCGCGATATCTCCGGATGATCATCATGGATTGCCGCCGATGCGACCACATAATCCGCCGGCGCGACGCGCGCGGCTTCGGCGTCGCCGACAAAAATATCAGCGCCGAGGGCGCGAAGTTCATCAATTTTTTGCGAGGGGCATTGATCGTATCCCGAGACCCGCACGCCGCGTCGCAACAGCAGTGCCGCAAGTCCGGCCATCCCGCTGCCGCCGATGCCGAGCAGACGCACTTGTTTCCCCAGCAGATCGGCGAATTGCGGCAGGGGCGCGCAGTTTTCGGGACGTGATCGTGTCATCAGGGTGCTCATGGCGTCAACCTCTGAAGCTTCCATTCTTCTGAGTGACCGCGCGACGATGCGCGAAAAAAGCATCTTAAACGCCCGCGAACCGGAACGCGAGTTTCTGGCCACCGGATTCGAACCGGATTATTGTCCGCTGCGTAACGAATTTGCGACGCGCCCGCGGTCCTCGGTCCGATTTCTTTGACGGTACGTGAACATTGTCAGCCAATCCTGTCAGTCATTCCCCGCCGGTCACTGATCCGGAGCATTCGCGCGCGGATCGAGCGCTGTCGATCGCCGCGACCGGGCTGGCCTGGGCCGTCCTGTTCGCGACATACTTTCTCATTTCGCCGATTCAGCATGCGACCTATCCCGGGCATAAGCCGTGGCGCCCAGGCTCGATGCTCCATCAAATCACGGACGCGATGGCGCTTGGCAATGTTTTGGAGACGTTCCGCGGCGTGGAAATCAAGTCGCTTGCGCTGTTTGCGGCTTGCACGGTCGCTTTCGCGTTGCTGGCGACCCGGTTCGCACTTCGCCGCCACGAGATTCATTTCGCGCGGCATGCTCGCCAGTCGTGGTTTCACGCGCAAACGCTCTGGTTTCTGTGGATCGCACTCTCTTTCTTTTCCGCATATTGGTCTGTTTCCCCTGACATCGCGATTGGGCAAAGTACGATCTATGCGCTGCAATTCGGACTCGCTGTGGGATTTGGATGGCTGATTCGGCACCGCGATTTCCCCAGGGTCGAGACCGCGCTGCTGGTCATTCCGTCCTTGGGGGCGGCACTTTGCATCTGGTACTACTTTGAGCGCAACAGTCTGCACCGTCCCGGCTTCCCGATCGGCAACCCTTCCACGCTGGCCGCATGTACTGCACCGGCAATCGCAATCGCAGTGGTTCGTGTGTGGCGCTGGTGCCACGACGGGCTTGTGGGCAAGCGCCGTCGTCCCGCCGGTGCGGCCGTCCTCGCGCTTGTGATGTTGATTCCGCTGGTCTGGTGTATTCGGCTGACGTGGAGCCGCGCGGCGATTGTGAGCTTGGTTGTCGGCCTTGTAACATTGATCTTTCTGCAGCTTCGCAGCCGATTTCGATGGGTCTTTGTCGGCGTTTGCAGCGCCGGCGTGATCGGGGCGCTGTTCTGGTACGCGTTGATCTCGAGTCAGGACGCCAGCAACATCCGCGGCGCGACCTTGCGTTATCGTTACTACACGTGGCGCTATGCCGCCGAAATGTGGCAAAGCCGCCCGGGATCGGGAATCGGTGCCGGCGCGTTTCCGCAGTTTGCCGGGGAGCGTGCAGCAACCGATCGCGCGCTCGACCCCGGAGCTTTCCTCGGCGAGACGATCACACATGCACACAATGAACTGTTCGAGATTTTCGCGGAAATCGGTCTTGTTGGAGGGGTGACGTGGGTCGGCGGCGTGATTGCCACCGTGTTTGCTGCGCTCGGCGTCATCAGGCGACGCGGACCGCAACACGACGATTCCTGGCGTGCGTTGGCACTCCTGCTTGCGTTTGTTGTCATCATGACGGACGCAATGTTTGGCGTATCGTTGAGACTGCCGGGCGTTCCCGCGCTGCTGGCGTTGGTCGTCGGGATGATCTGGGCGCACGCCAAAGCGGGCAATGCGGAAAACCCGGAGTCGATTCTTGATGTGATCGACAGTCGTGCCCAACCGGCGACGTATCGAACGGCCCTCATATCGCTGGGATGTGCAATCGCCAGCGGCGCGTCCGGGTGGGTCTCAGTGATATATGCACGCTCGGCAGCCGCCGAGGCCGCGGCCGCAGTTGCCCTGCGCAATGATGATTTCCAAGCCGCGA
>JBFWWY010000372.1:0-4259 GCA_050245935.1 Phycisphaerae bacterium
CTCGATGTCGACAGCTTCAAGCACCTGACCGGTGCGATCGGCGTACGCGACGATTCGCTGTATGCCGACATTGAGCTCGTCCTTGCAGCGGATCATCAGAACGTTGTTTTCGACCTGCTCCGCCTGCCCGCCTTCGACCCGACGCTGCTGGAATGCGTTCCCGCCGACGCCGCCGCAGGACTCATGTTCTCGCTGAACGAAGTGGATTCACGTTTTGGCGAATCACGTCACACGAGCGGACATCCGGAGCGCACACGGATTGCAGCGCTGGACATTGGCCGCGAATTCTTCGGCAACCTCACCGGCATCGCCGCATTTGTGCTGCCGTCTTTCAACGACAAGAATCCGGAGATTCCCGACGTCGCGCTGGTACTGCGCAGTCGCGACCTCGCGAAAACCAATGCGTTGTGGCGACAGTTTCTCGGCATTGCGAGCCTCGCGACCCGCGGCGCGCCCATACACGGAAATTCCCTCACCATCGCCGGTAAAGAGGTAACGGCATTTCCGATTGAAGATGAGTTAACGCTGCACACGCTTGCGTTGGACGACGCCTTTGTGATCGCGCCGAGTCGCGGGGCGATGGAGTCGATCCTCCGCGCGCGTCAAACAAAGAGCGGGATGGAAGCGCAGCATCTCGGCGACCTGATCGCCAGCGACGAGCCGAAGACAATCGTTGCGTTTGCATTTCCGGCGCGTTGCCTGCAGATGGCGAAGCAACACATGTCCGGAGAGGACCTACGTGTCGTCGAACCCGCGATCGAGGCGCTGTCGCAAACGGTCACGACTTTTTCCACTTCGCATTCGGAGAACCGCTTCCATGTCGCCGCGAGAATTCACGGCATTCCGCGGGTTGACGGCATTATTCGACGTGTACTTCATCAGCAAAAGATTGCTGCGGAAACAGATCTTGGTTCTGAGAAGCACGAGCATTCGTCTGACGAACCTGCCGCAAGTCGGACAACGCTTTCAGTCGATAAGGGAAAAGACGAGACGGCGGGGACATAGCAGGCGAGCGAAGATGCAAGCAAAGATGCCGCCAAACGCACGGACCGCGAGGGAACGCCGTCATTCGTTGTGACCGGCGCTGCGTCGCGGAAACCGAAAGCCCTAACGATCTCGGGCTTCGCGAACGCGGGTCACAAACTTCACCATGGCGCGGGCGCCATCCGCCGGTACGAAAACGTGCGCACGGATCGAGGTCGGTTCAAAGTAAATGCCCGCACCAGCGACTTCGTCCGCTGGTGCCGGGATCTGCAACTCCGGCAGTCCAGCCCCGAATCGTCGTGCGAAATCGTAGAGATAGCCAGCAGCTTGCGGCAAGTCGAGCATGACCAGCGCGGCAGGATGTTTCGGGAGGCGGCTTCGCAATGTCTTCACCCGAGTGTTTTGCGCTAACTGCTTTTCCGGATTCTCCGCAGCGGCGATAATCTGCGAGAGCGCTTCGCGTGCCTGCGCCTCCGGTCCGATGCTGTACGCCGCACCGTCTGAGACGCTCGTAATCATCACCGTCGTTCCCTTGCCGTAGATACTCTGGAGTGCCTTGCGGACCTGCTCGTCTTCGCTGTCAAAGCCAAGTTTGAAAACGTCGATCATTTTGCCACTCAGCTCCTCGCGAGAGTGGGAGGTCTCGGCGGAAATTCCCGTGGTGAACGCGTTCAGCAGCTCCGGGCTGAGCTGATACGACTCAACGACTTGCTGAGTGACGTCATCGGCCGCGTCGGACAGATTCACGCCGCAACTGATAATGCCTTCTTTGTCATTTTCCAGTCCGACAAGGCCGTTGTAACCGGAAACGAGCGTGTACATTTTCTGGTTCATTTCGATCGCGCGATTGAACCGGGCGGCCGCCTCGGCGTCCTTCGGCGCGGCCTTGGCGGCCATCGCTTTCACCAGCATTGAGGAAAGGCAAGGTGTGTTCGCGCCGCGCGTCCATTCCGCGGCGAACATCACGGGGGCAGCCCGATCCGGGAGTCCGCGCAGAATGTCCTTCGAAGAAGGCTTCGCCGCTGCCAAGTAGTCTGCAGCCTTTCCTTTCGCCGAGAATTGAGCATTCAGCGCCGCAGTGACGCCTTCGCCGGTGACACGGAAATCCACGCGCAGTGATTTCGCTTCGTCGATCAGGCTGGACAGCGTATCGAACACGAGGTTCCAGAATTCTATTGCGGATTCCATTCCGCCTTGTCCGGCGTTCTGCACCCCGACCATCATGGAGTTTCGCGCGAACATGAGTGCGGGGCCGGCGTACATGCGCCACGGCTCGACGTTTATGAACACGGATATGCTCGGCACGTCGGCGTTTTCGAATACCCGGACAAGATCGCCGTGACCGGTGCCGGTTTCGGCCAGCAGCGACGCGAGATCCTCTTCCGATTCGGCGATCAGCAGCACGCGCTCCGAAGGAAAATACGCGCGACTCTCAACGAAGTCGCCGAATCGGAAAATCCCGTTCTGGAGTTCCTTCGCGCCGGCGGCGTCCTTCCACGCTTGCGGATTGTCGAGTTCGCAGAGGATACAACTGCCTCGCAGCGGATTATCTACCACGACGAGTGCGCCATTCACGTCGATACCCGCATTCGCGCCGAGCATTTCAAAACGGTCGAGAAAACTTTTCGCATTCCAATTCGCCAGGGAGTCGACTTCGATCAATCTTCCGAATGCGCCGACCGAATCGGCAAGCTTGTTCACGTGCGGCACAACGACGACCAGACCTGCGCCTTTTGGTGTAAAGCGCAATAGCTCCTTGACGTCGGCGATTGCCGAGACGGCCTGCGCCGCTGCAATGAACACGAAGATATCCCTGACTCGCATGTGCAGTCCTTCATCGGCGCGGGCTCGGACAAGCAAACGTCGCCGTGTGAGGGGTTACTTTCAAATATGAATTCGCCGATCGCTATTATTGCATCTCGTAGCGTAATGCCCGGACGAAGATTGTCGAATCTTGTGGGCACAGCACCGGATGATGAAACACGACTTGTTATCTCGAATCAAGCGGCGCCGCAGCCGGGCCGACTGCCGTGTGCAGGTGAGCAGCGAGGACCACGAGCTCTTTCGCAAGGTCCTTCTTGGAGCCGCGACGGCGTGGCGACCAATTTCCCGGACCCAGGCAGATTTCGATTTCGTTTTCAGTGCTGCCGATCGCAGCGGGGTGATTCAGCACGATGGCCGCGAGGCCTTTTTCGACGAGCTTTTTCTCCGCATTGCGGTGCTGGTCGCGATCTTCCAACGCGAAGCCGACAAGGATCTGGTCCGGGCGCTTCTTCCGCGAAAGGCCGGCCACGATGTCCGGATTCGGCGTCAGTTCGAGCATCCAGTTCGCGCCGGCGCGTTTGTGTTTGGTTGCGAACGTCTTTGCCGGACGATAGTCGGCCACCGCCGCCGTCATGATCAGCACGTCGTGCCCCGGCCATTCGCGCTGACAGGCAGACTCCATTTCGAGGGCGGTGACCACGGGAATCAACGCAACCTCAGCGGGCGGCACGCTGGCGACCGGACCGTGTACAAGCGTCACCGAATGACCCGCGTGATGCGCGGCCTCGGCCAGCGCGAAACCCATCTGTCCTGAGGAATCATTCGACAGAAAACGAACCGGATCGATGTACTCGCGCGTCGGGCCGGCAGTAATCAGAAATTTCAACATGCGTATTCGCCTGATTTGCAGAATCGGAGGTGCCGGATGTACATATTGATCCATACATCGCTTTGCAGCTCGATTCATCCCCCGTTCGAAGCAGTTGATGCAATTGTCTGCAGGTACGAAGCAACTTCTGCGAACAGCGCATCGGGCTCCACCATCCGTCCCGGACCGGTGGCGCGGCAGGCCAGCCAGCCCTCGTCCGGGCCGGCAATTCGAACGCCGACAACGTCACGGAGGAACGCCAGATTTCGCTGCGTTGCCGGATGATGCCACATGCGATTATTCATCGCGGGCGCTGCCAGAATCGGACACGCGGCCCCGAGCAACAACGCGCTGACCAAGTCGTCAGCAATCCCCGTCGCGAGCTTGGCGAGAATATTTGCGGTTGCGGGCGCAACAACGATGAGATCCGACTTTTCCGAAAGCGAGAGGTGATGAATGTCCGTATTGCCTTCGGCGCTCCACGCATCGGTGAACACTTGCCGTCCGGTGAGCGCGCGAAACGTGAGCGCACCGATGAATCGCTGTGCGTTCTGTGTCATCGCGACATGCACATCAGCGCCGCTTTGCACCAGTCGTGACACGAGTGTCGCTGTCTTGTAGGCAGCAATTCCGCCGCAAACAC
>JBFWWY010000373.1:0-4247 GCA_050245935.1 Phycisphaerae bacterium
GGATCACGCTCGTCGACCAGCGCGTCCATGACACAATGCCCGCTCCATTCGCTCAGCCGTTCGAGCCAATTGAATTGAACGTTGACGATGCGGCGGCACGCACATTGCTGGGCGACACCACCATTCGCAAGTCGTTGGGAGAAAAGCTCCTGACGGCTTGGCTGATTGTGCTGGTTGCTGCCATGATCGTCGGCGTCGGTCTGCAGCTCTGGATGTCACCGTCGCGCGTTCGCACGCTTGGCTATTTGTTCATGATGCTGGTACCCGTGCCGCTCGTCATTGTCGCATTTCGCTTCTATCGGCGGCGCCGCAGCCGCTGGTTTCTTGTGCCGGCAGGCGTGTACATCGCAGACGGTTTGCAGCCCGGAATGCAACCGGCGCAGCATATCAAGCGCGAGGAGGCGACGGCGGCGTTTGTCGGCTTCGGCCGCAATCGCAATCACCACTGGTTTTTCGTCGAGCTATGGTTACGGGAGAGGCGAATCTATCACGTTGTCAGTCGCACCGACGCGCTTGCGTTCATCGCGGCATGGCGTAGCCCCTTGCCGCCGCCGGATGAGCGGCAGCTCGCGGAAGTTGCCGCGTGATGGAACCATTCAGTACCGACTGGCAGGGTGCGCTCGCGCCGACGCGCCACGCGCTCGCATCTGCGCAGCGGCTTCGCCAAATTGAAGTGCAATGTCACATTGCCCGCGTCGCGCACCGCCGTGGGCCGGCGGTTCCCGAACCGGTCGTGGCCTCCGCAACGATGCCGGATTTCCTGCAGGCGCGTGTTCGTACCATCGTCGCGAAGTGGCGGGAAGAGTCGATCATCATCCGCGAAGTGCAGCGCGTTGTGGAAACGGAGAACCTGCCGGGAATCGCGCTCTGGTACGCGGATGCGCACGAGACGATTCCGATGTCCATCCCGCCGGACTTTGCCGGACGAGAACTGACGGAAGCCGATGAGGCGGTTCGTCGTGCCGGTGAGCCCGTAATGTCGAAGGCACCCGCTGCACCGCCGGGGCTTTGGCACAAACTGACGCAGCCGTGGCGTGAAATGATGATGCGTGCGGACGTGCCAACGGGACCGGTCATGGCGATCGGGGCCGCGATTGCGATCGTGCTGCTCTATCGACCCTTTGAACCCTCGTGGATCAATTTCGCGATACTCGCCGTGTTCACGCTGATTTTGATCACTCGACAGATGTTCCGACCCGTTTGGCATCTGCATGAACATGGGGTGGAATTGCGGCGCTGGTGGCGTCGCAATCGTTCCCACGAATTGGTTACGCCGCGCGATGCCGTATTGATTGTCCGCCAAACCGCGATCGGCTGGACTGCGGCGCTGCACTTCTCTTCGCGCGAAATCAATCGGACCCTGACGGCACGCGAAGCGCGGGTCATGCTGTCGTGGTGGCAGGGGATGGGTCGCGCGTAGCGATAAAGAGTCTTGGTTTTATCCGTACGTCGCGTTACGCGCTGGTCGTGAGTCAGCGCGCCGTACGTTGCTTGAGCCAAACGCGAGCGCGCGGCTTGAAAACGGCTCGGCAGGAGCCTCGCCCTCCCATGAATCAAGAATGGCGCGGCAGCCGCGGCGCGCCGGGATCGCCACAATTATTTTTTAACGCAATGGAATAAACCAGAAAAACCCGCGATTTTCATTCGCCATTCGCCATTCGCCATTCGCCATTCGCCATTCGCCATTCGTCATTCGTCATTCGTCATTCGCCATTCGCCATTCGTCATTCATCTACGGCCGCACGTCTTCGGCTTCCCGCGTATAGCGCCGGTACGTTTCGATCAGCTTCTTCGTGATGGGCCCGACGGTGCCGTCGCCCACGGCGCGCTTGTCGATGCTTGTGACGGGGATCACTTCTGCACCCGTGCCGGTGAGGAACATCTCGTCAGCCGTGTACAAGTCGAACCGTTCGACGATCTTCTCCTCGACTTCAATTCCCATTTCCCGCGCCAGCCGAATCACCGTTTTCCGCGTGATGCCTTCCAGAATGCCCGACGCCACGTGGGGCGTTCGAAGCTGGCCGTCGCGCACGAAGAAGATATTGTCGCCGGTGGCTTCCGCGACGTATCCCATGTGGTTCATCATCACCGCTTCGCCGACGCCGGCGTCGTGCGCTTCGATCTTGCACAGAATATTGTTGAGATAATTGAGGCTCTTGATGCGCGGCGGCATGGCATTCGGGTGATTGCGGGTCACCGATCCGATGATCACCGGCATTCCGTTTTCGTACATTTCCTTGGGGTACATTTGAATCGTCGATGCAATCACGATCACGCTCGGCTTCCAGGTACGGAAGGGGGAAATCCCCAGCACCCCAACACCGCGCGTCGCGACCATGCGGACATACGAGTCCTTGTCAGGCTTGAGCAACCCGTTGGCTTCGAGCGCAGCGTCCACGGCGTCGCTCAATCCCCGCGTGTCATAAGGCAGATCGAGTCGAATTGCCCGAGCGGAGTCCTGAAACCGGCGCAGATGTGCAATCCGCTCAAAGACCTTGCCGCTGTAGCAGCGGATTCCTTCAAAAATGCCGTCGCCGTAGAGCAAACCATGATCGAATACGTTCACCGTTGCGTCGGGTCCAGCTTTCAACTCGCCGTTCATCCATACTTTCAGGTCTGGACTCGGGTCGTAATTTTCATTTGAAAAGCCGGTTCGTGTCATGGGTACTCCAATAGGCACATTATGGACGGCGGCGAATCATCGACCTCGCGTTCGCGGCAACATCGAACAATTCGCACAAGTTCGCGGTCATCGACGTCTGCTGTGACGAGCACAATAGGATATTCGCCGTTTTTTGGAGTCGCAAGTTTGAGACCCGACTGCGCGTACACGACGAAGCATATCATTCCACCGCAAAATCCGCTTTGCCCCGGTCGGAGACGCGTGTTTTTTCAGAATAGGACTGTTCCAAAGTTCGTCCGGGGAATTTGGCAACGTTTGCAAACTTTTTTTGTCGGTTTGCGTTAGATATACTGGGACGGACGCCTAACGAATTCCGCAAAAGGACACCAACCTGATGAACAAATCCCGGCGAATTGCGCTAAGCGCAGCAATCTTCGTATGTTATGCCAGTCTGGCGGAGGACGCTGCGTCGCGGGCACGTTTTGACGGAGATGCGATCGTGCGGGTCTACGTTTCGGATGACGCCCAACTCGCGAGCCTTCTCGACATGACAGATGACGTCTGGTCTCACGGCGTCGGTCTGGGGCCCGTTGATGTGCGGCTGAGCGTTGCAAGTCAGGTGGCGATCGAGCTGCTTGGCTGGGATTACGACGTGCTCATTCCGGATCTGCAGTCGCTGATCGACGACCGTGGCGGGCAATCCGACGCAACCGCCGGCGTCTCATCTGTTTTCGACAACTTTCAACCTTTGAGCGTGGTGGATGCACACCTGTTGGCACTGGAAAATTTACGTCCCGACCTTGCCGAGCGTGTGCAGATTGGTACGTCCCTCCGTGGGAGACCCATGTACGTTGTTCGGATCAGCGGTCCCGGCGATACCGCCGATCGCCCCGACATCTTTATCCACGGCGGCATTCATGCCCGCGAATGGATTACCGTCACCACCGTACTCTACCTCGCCGATCGTCTCGTACATGACTACGACAGCGACTCCTATGTGCGACGTCTGGTAAATCAGGCGAACTGGTACATCATGCCGGTCTACAACCCGGATGGATACGACTATTCGTGGACGAACAATCGTCTCTGGCGCAAGAATCGACGCAGCAGCTTCGGTGTCGATTTGAATCGAAACTACGATGCGAATTGGGGAGGCGTCGGCTCAAGCGGAAGTCCCAACGATCAGACGTATCGGGGCGCTGCGCCGTTCTCCGAACCGGAGACCCAGGCCGTCCGCGATTTTGTGCTCGGATTGCCAAATTTTGCCGGCTATTTCGATGTGCACAGTTATTCGCAACTCCTGATGTGGCCGTGGGGGCCCACACCCGCACTTCCTGAAGACAATCTGGAATTCGAGATTCTCGGGCAGGAGATGGTGCGACTCATTCAGGATGTGCACGGGCGCACCTATGCCCCCGGACCGATCTACACGACGATTTATCCTGTCTCGGGCGGGTCGATCGACTGGGTATACCAGGACACCGGTGTTCTCGCGATGACCTTTGAGCTGCGGGACACCGGTGAAGCGGGTTTTCTCCTGCCGCCGAATCAAATTCTTCCCAATGCCGAGGAAGCGTTTCCCGCTTTACTTCATTACGCAGATCATGTCAGCGCGCCGATTCGC
>JBFWWY010000374.1:0-4247 GCA_050245935.1 Phycisphaerae bacterium
ACAAATGCGCTAAAAAACGGTAAAATGCGTTCTCGAAGATATAAACTGTTTGCATTTTACGCTAAGTAAGTCGATTATTAGTCAGAGTTGGCCGTCCAGACCCAGCCGTTGTAGGCCTCGGGGCGTAGTTTGAGCGCTGTGACGGCCGGCGAACAAACTAGGACATTGCCTCCATGATTCTCCCACTGTCCGCAACCTAGCTTCGCGACTTTCTCGAACTACCGTACGACGAGTTGGAAGAACTCAATACGCAGTCCAAGCAGATGCGCATCGATCGCGTCGCGCCGGACAAGATCCGCGCCGAACGCACGCAGTATCTGGAAGAAGAGAAGCGGATCAAGGCCGTCACCGTATGCTTCACCGACCTCGAAGGTCGCCTGCACATGCTCGACTACGACAAGAAATTTCTCCTGAAATCGTCAGACAACCTTACGTTCGACGGCTCGTCCATTCGCGGATTTACGGAGATTGCCGAATCCGACCTGCGCCTCGACATTGATTGGTCCACGTTTTACTGGCTTCCGTCTGACATCTTCGGCCCCGGCAAGGTGATCGTATTTGGGACTGTACTCAATCGCGATGGATCGCCGTTCCTGTCGGACTTTCGCGCCCGCCTGAAGGCTTATACCGACGAACTCCGCGAAGACCGGAAGCTGACTGCGTACGTTTCCGCTGAAATTGAAGGTTTTCTTTTCAGCGGGCGCGATGCCGAAAGGCAGTATTTTCACAAGCAGTCATTCGATCTCATCTCGACCGGCGGCTATTACCACTCGCTCCCGCAGGATCCCCTGCGCCAGTTCATCGACGCCTCCGCCGAGGTGCAGCGTGCGATGGCTTTCGAGAACGAGAAAGATCACCCGGAGGTTGGACCGTCACAGTTCGAAATGAATTTCAGCTACTCGGAAGCGTGCGTCGCCGCCGACCAGATGCAGCTCTACAAACTGCTCTGTCGACAGGTCGCGCACCGAATGGAAATGACAGCATGCTTCCTGCCCAAGCCGATCACCGGCATCAACGGCAACGGGATGCATACCAACGTTTCCCTCGCGAAGAACAACAAGAACATCTTCTTCGATAAGAAAGGGCAGGATTCGCTCTCGGCGGTCGGTTGGGACTTCATCAACCGCGTTCTCGCGAACGCGGATCAGCTTTGCCTCGTCGCAAATCCGAGCGTGAATGCCTACCGTCGTCTCGATCCCAATTATGAAGCGCCGAATGAGATCAAAGCTTCGGCGGTGGATCGCTCCAGCATGGTGCGCATCCCGCATGGCAATGAGCGATCAGCGCGCATCGAAGTGCGGTCAGTCGCACCCGACGCGAACCCTTACATGTGGATTTACACCTTGCTGAAAACCGGCATCGAAGGCCCCGAGCCGGAAACCGACGCGAGCAAGCGCGCCCGCACGCGGTTCCTGCCGGACAAAATCTACACGGCGCTGCGCCAGTTCAAGCAGAGTAATTTCATGAAGGAAATCCTCGGCGAGACGGCCCACGCCAAGTATGCGATGCTCAAGCAGACCGTCGCCGACCGCAGCCCGCGCGATCTCGGCGACCGAATCAAGCTCGGCGAAATCATGTTCCACCATGAGGTGACGAACCAGATGCTGTGGAAGCAGTTTTAGGATGTGGCGTCCGTGCCTCCGTGCCGGACGTTTTTTGTAGCGTCCGTGCCTCCGTGCCGGACGTTTTTTGTAGCGTCCGTGCCTCCGTGCCGAACGTTTCTGTAGCGTCCGTGCCTCCGTGCCGGACGTTGCTGTAGCGTCCGTGCCCCTGTGTCGGCCGGCTCTCAGGCGAACCGCAATATCGCCTCTTGAGAACAGGACAAGGTCGGGTGTTTTTGAACCCGGCCTTGTTCGCTTCATTCACCGACAACACGCTGCCCGCATGCGGGCATCCCGACATTACTGCCAATTTCCGAGACCGAATTTTTCTTCCTCTCCGTGTGCTTCGTGTCTCCGTGGTTGCCTTCCTTCTCTCGCGAGATGAATCAAAACGGCGTCGGCCCCGCACCAGGTCCGTCCGCGTTGTACGGCGTCGGTTCGTTGTATCCGCCGCCGCCGAAGTCGCCGGGATGATGATTGTCGAACCGCGTGTACTTGCGGTTGAAGTGCAGCTTGATTGTGTCCGTCGGTCCGTTGCGCTGTTTCGCGATGATCAGTTCCGCTGTGTTGTCGTCGACTTCGTCACCGTCACCGCCCGGCGTCTTGTAGTAGGATTCGCGATGGAGCAGCGCGATGACGTCTGCGTCCTGCTCGATCGCGCCGGACTCGCGCAAATCGCTCATGCGCGGGCGATTCCCGCGCCGCTGCGACCCTTCCACCTGCCGATTGAGCTGAGCCATCGCGATGACCGGCACATGCAGGTCCTTGGCGAGCGCTTTCAGCCCCGCCGAGATCGCGCTGACCTCCAAATGCCGCGCCTCCGATCCGGGCGCCCGCATCAACTGCAAATAATCGACGAAGATCGCCTGAATCTTATACTTGCGATACGCCGTACGCGCGCGGGCCCGCAGTTCCAGAATTGTGAGCGACGACGAATCATCCACCAGCAGCGGCGCGTGCGACAGTTCGTCCGCCGTTGCCTGCAAGCGGAGCAGATCCTCCTGGCTGTGCCGACCGCGCCGCAATCGATGTGCATCCACCCGCGCCCGACAGCAGAGAATGCGCTGCGCAAGCTGCTGGCAACTCATTTCGAGTGAAAAGAAGATGACCGGCCGATTCTCAACAATCGCCATGTGTTCCGCAAGATTCAGTCCCAGCGCCGTTTTCCCCATGGACGGTCGGCCCGCGACAATAATCAGTTCCGCCGGCTGAAATCCGCAGGTCAGTTCATCCAGCTCGATCAGTCCGGTCGGGACGCCGGTCAGCGCCCCGTCTCCCCGATCCTGAATCTGTCGAAACGTCTCCTGAATCAAATCCGGCAATGCCTGCGAAGCGGTGCGGATTCGCCGCTCCGTGACGCCGAAGATTTCACGCTCGGTGTAGTCGATGATCTCCTGCGGCTTGCTGGTCGTGTCGAACGCCGCATCCATGACGCGCCAGGTGGCGCTGATCAACTCGCGCAGGATGTGACGATCCCGCACAATTTCCGCGTAGTAGCTGGCCCGCAGCGCATGCGGAACCGCATTGACAAGACTCGTGAGGAACTCAAATCCGCCGAGCTTCTCGAAGAGGCCCTGCCGATCGAGTTCTTCCTTGATGACCAGCCCGTCGATCGGCAAATCGCGATCGTAGAACGAGACCAGCACATCGTAGAGTTGTTGGTGGGATTCGCGAAAGAACGCGGAGTGGCCGGCGTCCTGCAGCGCGGTGATCGCGTCGCCGATCGCTTCCTTGGACTGGAGCATGGAGCCCAGCAAGGCGCGTTCGGCGTCGAGATCATGCGGCAGGACGCGGTCGAAGACCGACTCGTTATTCGTCGGCGACTTCGGCGGCTTCTGCGACCGGTTCGTCCCCGGCGGACTCTGATGCGGACTCGATTTCGGATGACTCGCCATGGCCGGTTTCCCCTTCGCGAACAACCCAGACCTTGATCTCTGTGGTCAGGTCATCGGTAAATTCGAGGGTAACCATCCGATTGTCCAGTGTCCGAATCGGCTGCGGCAGTGCGACGCACTCGGCGTCGATCTCGAACCCTTGTTCCTTCAATGCCTTAGCGATGTCTCGCGCACTGACCGACCCGTACAGATTTCCTTCCGGATTGGCTGCCGCCTCGATCGTGACAGAAACATCGGCAAGCTTTTCGATCAGTGCCTGATATTCCTTTTGCTTGATCAGGCGCGCGCGGGCCGCTTCTTCCTTTGCGGCTGCGATCGCTTGAATGTTTTCCTCCGTCGGGACGGTCGCGTGCCCGTACGGAACCAGAAAGTTGCGGGCGTAGCCGTTCTTGACATCGACGACATCGCCGATGAAGCCGAGCTTCCGCACGTCTTTGAGCAAGAGCATTTTCATTTTATTTCTACCTCTGGATCAGCGTGACAATGAACAGCGCTCACGCAGATCAGTCTGCAAAATTTTCCCAGAATCTCGTGCGGCATGATCAGCCGCTTCGCAACCCAACAACGGGAGCAGTTTCCCGTCAGGAAACGTACGGCATCATTGCGATGTAGCGTGCGCGCTTCAGTTCGCGTGCCACTTTCCGTTGCAGTTCAGCGCTCAAACCGGTGCGCTTGCGACCGAACAGCTTGCCTTGGGCGCTGGTCAGACGCTTCAACAATGCGACGTTTTTGTAGTCGATCTCTTCCGGCG
>JBFWWY010000375.1:0-4242 GCA_050245935.1 Phycisphaerae bacterium
TTTGTAAAACTTTCCCCCGGTGGCGCTCGCGATCCATTTCGCTTTGCTCTCGTCGATCTGGTGGCCGCCGTAGCCGATCGCGACGGTGGAACACGTAATGTTCGAGGCAGTCATTTTGTCGATCAGCGCCTGCGTCGGCGGCATGGGATCAAAGTCTGAAACGATGATCATGTGTTTGACCGCGGCGTCTTTGCGATTTGCAAGCGCATCAACACCGGGTTTCATGACCTCCTGCAGGTCGGGCATGTCGCCCATCTGCATATTCAGCACCTTCTGGATGATCGTGGTCTTGTTGCCGACGGTCTGCAGCGGAATATCCCAGAAACCGTTCTGATCGCCGGTCCAGCGATAGGAGAGCACGCCGACAAGGTCGCGGGTGCTGAGCGTTTTGATCGCCGACACGGCGCAGCGTTCGCCGATGAAGTTGCCATTGGGAACTTCACACGCGTGCATGACCAGCACGAGCGCACCTTTGGGAAACTGCTTCTTGTTCTTAATTTCGAAGCTGACGGGCATGATCTCTTCGATCGGCGAGTCCATCCAGCCGCCGGCGCCGAATGACTGGTCGCCGCCGAGCATGATCAGGCCGCCGCCGGTATCGCGAACGAATGCGGAGATGGCCTTGGCGGCGTCTTCGGAAAGATCGTTTCGCGGCACATTGTCGAGGATGACAAGTGAGTATTCGAGCAGCCGCACCTGATCGATCGGTTGCGATCCCGCGACCTCGATATCACTCGTTAATTTTTCTCGTGCCAACGCCGATTGGAGGACGACTGCGGACGGCGTCGCGAGATTCATATCGTCCTGGGTGGTAAGGATCAGTACTTTTCCCGGCCCGGAAACCACGGTGAACGAGGTGCCTTCATTGTTCGCCGCGATCGTGTCGGCATCCTTGTTGTCCGGCTGGAACAGAGCGCGAAACCGGTGTGCGCCGGAGGTGCGAAGCGGAAGCTTGCGAATAATGCGATTTGAACCGGCGTCGAGCGTGACGGGGAAACCTGGTCCGCCGGGTTCGCCGAAATCGACCAGCCGATCATTGTGATACAGAACAACGCGACCGGAGGTTGGTACTTGCGCACGAAGTACCATCTGGACGTTGATCGTCTCGTCGCTCGCGGCAGTGGGCGGTGTCCGCAACTGTTCGAAAACGACTTCCTCGCCCAGTTGATAGGAAACCGGAATCACGTCGATCGGCACGCGCGCCGCGCGGAGATTGTCGGCTTCGCGGAGTGCTTCGCCGAAGTTCTCATTGCCGTCCGAAACGACGACAACGCGACGAGCGGCATCCGGCGGGAACAGTGCCATGCTCAGCCGCAAGGCAGCAGCGATATCGGTACGATCCGGATCGATCGCGTCGCCGACACGGTCGACGGCCAGCGCACTCATCGGCAACTGTTCCACGGAGGCAACACCATCAAAGGCAACCACGCCGATCCGGTCATCGCGCTTTCGCGTTTCGGCGTCGGCGACATCCTGAACGCGATCAAACGCCTGCCGTTGCGAACCGCGCGGAACGCTGTTGGAGCGATCCATCAGGAACAGAACAGTAAGGTCATCCGTCGTTTTTACACGACTCGCACCCGCGAGCGCGAAGGTTGCCAGCACGATCACCGCGACGCGAAACAGGATCGCCAACACCCGTCGAACGGGGTCCAAGCCACTGAGGGACCGCAAAGCCATGACGACGATCAGCGGAATCAGCAGAAGCAGCCATAGATAAAGCGGCTGCTCAAACCGTAGGAATGCCAGTATCGCAGTTTCTTGCATCTCCATACCTTACGCGACGCCGTTCGTTGTCAAAAGCGACAGCTTGGTTCTGTATTGAATACGTAAGGGAGGAAGGGCGCACGCTCGTGTTTTCCAAGATTGCATGAAAATCCCGGCATCGGCGAGGATACCGCCGATGCCGGGCAAAGGTTTGAGAACGGAAGTTGAAGTTCGAGGCTTACGGCTCGAGAACAGCGATGCTGAACGGTGCGTTGTTGTACGTGCCGCTCGGAACATCCAGAATTGATACGTACACCGTAAGGATGCCGTTATCGAGGTTCAGGATCAGGTAGCTGGCCGTCAGCAACAGCGGCTGGCTCGCGCCCGGGGTATTGGTGACTGATTCAAGCGTGACGAGCACAACAAATTCATCCGCGGCTGCGGACGGCAGTGCACCGCCGGCGGTGATGTCAATTTCGACGACGTAGCGCCCGACGAGCGGAAGATTGTTCATGTCGGTCGCACGATTTGAACTGACAATGCCGAATCCCGCACGTGTGGAACCGTCTGCATTCACGACGCCGCGTGCAATAATTCCGTTCGCCGGTCCCTGGCAGTCCTGCCCGTTGAACTGGCCGTCGCCGTTGCGGTCCTCGGAAGGCTGTGCAATGCGGTCGCCGTTGAGATCCCAGCAGGAAATGCCGTTGAGGCCCGGCTCGCCATCTTCACCATCTTCGCCGTCAGCGCCGTCGGCACCATCTTGACCATCCGCGCCGTCTTCCCCGTCGACGCCGTCTTCCCCGTCGACGCCATCCTGACCGGCCGGACCTTGGGCACCATCCTGCCCATCGGCACCGTCCTGGCCCTGGCAATCCAATGCATCAAAGTTTCCGTCGTTGTTCGCGTCCTCATTGGGCTCGCCCATTCCGTTGCCGTTGAGATCCCAGCACGAGATGCCGTTTACACCGTCTTCGCCGGGCGCGCCGGGCTGTCCGTTCTCGCCGTCCGCACCATCTTCGCCATCGGCACCGTCTGCGCCGTCTGCGCCCGCCGGACCCTGCGGACCCTGTGGGCCTTGCGGACCTTCGGGACCCGGTAAGCCGGGAATTCCCTGTCCGGAGTTTCCATTTCCGTTGTTGTTGGCGTTATTGGCATCCTGCTGCGCATCGAGGGCGGCAGCGCTGTTGACGGCGGCAGCAAACCACAAGCCGTCCAGGAGACCCGCGCCCGCGACGTCCTTGCAATCCACTTTCAGATCCATCAATAAGAATGAGCAGCAGATCGTGCCGGCGAGCGACATCATCATACGACGTTTCACGTTCATACCTCCGTTGGGAATTCTCAAAACCTCTGACAACAAATAATCATGCGCTGGGCGCGCGGTGACATACGTGGCGATAAGTTGCGTTATGCTTTCTCAAGAATTGGAGCCGCACTTATTGTAGCCGCTCCAAATGTCCAAGTCGCGAAAAAACTCTGCTCCATTCCTGCGCGGATTCTCATCGGATCAGAACGCCGCTGCGGAAGTTCTGTCCGGTTTTGAAAGTCGTATCAAACTCGGTGATGACATACTGGCTGTCGATCAACACATCGTTGTAATACGTGATTTCGTTCAGGCGATAACCATTTTCCACGCTCGGCCAATCGCTGCGCGGATTGATTTCCGCCGCGATCCACGCGATTTCGGGATTGTGCCCGAGCGCCAAGTTCGGGGTCACGGCCATCGGCCTCGACCGGAGGACAGCGGCCCACTCCCGTCCGCCGGAAGAACACCCCGGCAAAATGGCTCCTAAAGCCATGATAATAAATAAGTTACGCATCGACCCATTCTAGCGGATGCGCGACAATGCAAGTCAAGTAAAATCTTCTTCGGTGAATCTTCGGGCGATCGCCGCGGCCGATATTTCGTCGGACAGGGATTCGCGGAACCGCTTATTGCCACTCGATCGTTGCCGGGGGCTTGCTGGAAATATCGTACGCGACACGGTTGATTCCGGAAACTTCATTGATGATTCGGTTACTGACCACCGCAAGGACGTTGTGATCGATGTGCGCCCAGTCCGCGGTCATGAAGTCCTTGCTTTCGACAATCCTGACGACAGCGAGATTCTGTCCTTCAAACGTTCTGCCGTCTCCCATCACGCCGACGCTGGCTACCGGAACAAACACGACGAACGCTTGCGCGACGTGACGATAGAGCCGGGCGGCGACAAGTTCGTCCAGCAGGATCTCGTCGGCAGCGCGGAGAATCGCGAGCCGTTCTTCGGTGATTTCTCCCATAATCCGAACCGCGAGACCCGGACCAGGGAAGGGATGTCGCCAGATCAGATCTTCAGGCAGCCCGAGCGCTTCCCCCACCAGCCGGACCTCATCTTTGAAAAGGAGCCGGAGAGGTTCGACGAGTTCAAAGCCAAGCTCTTCCGGCAATCCGCCCACATTGTGATGCGACTTGATCATGGCGGACTTTCCACCCGGACCGAAGCCGGACTCGATGACATCGGGATAAATTGTTCCCTGCGCGAGGAAGTTGGCATT
>JBFWWY010000376.1:0-4239 GCA_050245935.1 Phycisphaerae bacterium
GTTTCACTTCTCGAAACCAGCGCTCGATCGCTTTGCCACACAAGCGCTTGCATCCGGAGATTTAACATTCGAGGATCGTTGGCTTGGTGCTTTTCCCGCGCGCGACATTTCTGTTTACAGGGGTGGGGTTCACTTCCGCGTGGAGGGCGCGGGGTACACTGGTAAAACGGGCCTGAGCTACCAACCGAAAACAATCAGCACAGGTAGCAATCCTGTTCAATTTACGAAAGTTGGCGGGAACTGGTACAAGTGGGTGGCCTATTAGTTCTTATCCACGCCTCGGCAGGAGCCTCGGTCTCCCAGTGTGCGGGTTGAAAACTCGCCCCACAGTTCGAAAACCGATACCCGTTACATCTCACTCGAATTCTAGACCCCTCGAATCCTGCTCACCCCTACACCCTCTACCCTTTAACAGCTCCCATACTCAGCCCACCGACAAACTGCCGCTGCGCGATGAAGAACAGCACGATGCACGGGATCATCGTCACGATGCTGGCCGCCATCAGCAGGTGCGCGTCGCGGAAGTCACCGTACTGGTTTTTGAACGAGTTCAGTGCGACGGCGAGCGTCATCTGCTCTTCGCTGTGGAGATAAATCAGCGGATTAAGGAAGTCGTTCCACACAAACACGAACGTAAATACTGCGGTAATCGCGATGACCGGCTTGCAGATCGGCAGCATAATCCGCCACCAGATGCCCAGATGGCCGCAGCCGTCGATCCGCGCCGCTTCGACCAAAGCCTCGGGCACCTGCGCGAAGAATTGCCGGAACATAAAAATATAGAACGGCGTACCGAAAAACATCGGCACCACAAGCGGCAGAATCGTGTCGATCCAGCCGAAGCTACGGAACAAAATGAACAGCGGGATCATGGTCACCTGCGCAGGCAGCATCATTGTCGAGATCATCAGCAGAAACAGCGGCTGCCGCCCGCGAAAGCGAAGGCGCGCAAAGCCGTAGCCGACCATGCTGCAGGAAATGACCTGCCCGATAACGCTCAGCACGGTGATAACGACAGTGTTGGAAAATGCATCAAGAAAGCCGCGGTATTTTGTGGGAAATGTCTCAAAAGCGTGCTCCAGACGCGCGAAGGCACTAGCGTCCTTCTCTACGCTAGCAACATCGGGATTCGCACCAAACTTCGCGAGCGCCTCGGCGTAATTTCCCCACAGCCAGGATTTCGGCCAGACTTTCAATCCCTCGGTCGTCGCGCCCGCACTCGTCGCTTCCTCCGGCGTCGCAAGACTGACGACGAACATCCACCAAAGGGGGAAGAGCATGATGATTGCGCCGACACTTAAGGCGGCGAGGATGCCGAATGTGCGGAGTTTCATCTGTTTTCTCCGGCTGGGGGTGAAGGGGTGGCGCCGGCGGGAAGGCTTGAAGGATTGGAGGATTGTTGGATTGGAGTGCTCGCATTTCGTACGTGGCTGCCTCCGAGTGAGCGAATCAATGCACGCAAGACGCGTCCGATCTCGTGTACGTCGGCTAGGAGACCCTCGTATGTTTCAGGTCGCAGATAATTCAAATTCGTAGCGACAACAAGTTGAGTTTCCACCTCAGCCAGCGACCCATGCGCGATCCACAAAAACTTAATGTAGTCACGAGTGGTATCACGTGCGTAACCCTCGGCGATATTCGAAGGGACTGACACTGAGGCTCGCTGTAATTGCGATGTTAGGCCAAACTTCTCATCGCTTGGAAAAGTTTTCGTTGCTTCATATACTCGCGAACACAACGCGACAGATTTCTTCCACGCTATGAGGTCCCGAAAACTCTGAATCTTTCCAGTGGCGTTCAAAGTACACCCTCCAATCCTTCAATCCTCACTCCTTCAATCCTCGCCCTCCACCCCTCACTCCTTCAACCCCTCGTAATACACAAATCTCCGACTCCCCAACATCACCACCATCGTCAGCGCGAGCACGATCAGCAGCAGCAGCCACGCCATCGCGGAGGCGGGGCCCATCTGATGGAAGTCGAAGGCCTGGTTGTAGAGGTAGATGACGTAGAAGCGGGTGGCGTCGCCGGGGCCGCCGCCGGTCATGACGTAGGCCTGCGTGAAGACCTGAAAGCTCGCGATGATCGCGATAATCACGTTAAAGAAAATCACCGGGCTGAGCATCGGCAGCGTGACGTTGAGCAGCTTCCGCCACGCGACCGCGCCGTCGATCGATGCCGCTTCGTACAGATCGTTCGGGATACCCTTCAATCCTGCGAGATAGATCATCATGCTGCCGCCGATGGACCAGACGCTGATGATCACGAACGCGAGCACGCCGAAGCGATTCGCGTCGCGCTCGAACCAGCCGATCGGCTGAAACGCGCTGACGTTGAAACCGACTTTCTGCATGAGCCATGCGTAGCCGCCGTGCAAGGTGCCGAGCAGGTCGTTGAGCAAGCCGGCTTCATCGTCAAACACCCACTTCCACAACACGGCGATCCCCACGCCGGCGAGCACGCTCGGCAGATACCAGGCGCTGCGGAAAAAGCCGATGCTGCGAAACTCGTTGTTCATGAGCAGTGCCGCGAAGAGCGCCGCGAGCTGGCCGAGCGGCACCGCGAGCAGCACGTAGATGCCGGTGACTTTCAGCGAGTTGATAAATGTCTGATCGGCAAAAAGGCCGCGAAAGCTGTCGAAACCTACCCAGTCGGCGGCGTCGAGCGTCGTGAGGCCGCTCCAGTTGGTGAACGCGAGGAAGAGCGACATGAGAATCGGAAACGCGGTGAAGGTCGCAAAGCCCACCAGCCACGGCGCGATCATGCCCAGGCCCGCAATCTCCTCGTGAAACGCCATCCGGCCCGGGCGGCGGCGATACCAGATGGCACCGCCGACAAGCAGCAAAAGGCCGGCGGGAATGAGCAGGCCGAGCCAGATCGCTGTCCAGGGCATTGCCGCGCGCTCCGGCCGCGCGACGCGCAACGGCTGCCAATCCTGTTCGATGCGCTGCAGCGCCTGTGCGGTCGTGAGATTGCCGCTTTTGATCATCTCCTCGATCGCGATTTTGAGACGATGCTTGAACCGCGGGTCAGGCGGCCAGTAGATCGCTTTCGCATGCGGCACCGCGTCAATAAACGCGAGATCGTTCTTCGGCTTGACCGATGGATCAACGAACAGTTCGCTTGTCGCGACGGTGCGCATGGTCGGCATCGCCAGACCGGGTGCGCACATCAGCTCCTGTCCGCGTTTGCCACAGAGAAACTTGATCAGCTTCCACGTTTCCTGCGGGTGTTTGCTGCCTTTTGCAATCGACCACGCGACGGTGAACACGCCGTTGGCGCGTTCGCTGCCGCGCGGCATCGGCGTAAAATCCCAGTCGAAGTCTCTGATCAAGCGGTAGGTTGGTGTTTTCCAACGACCGTACGGTCCTGCCATCCCGACGCGGCCGCTGAGAAAGAGGTCTTCGCCGGTTTCCTGCTGCGTTTTGGCACTGGCGAGCGTTTTCTCTTCGTCGAAAAACCAGCCGCGGAGCCGATCGAGCGCGGTGTGCAGTTTCGGATCGTCGAGTGTGAGATCTTTGAACGCGTCGGTCGCGAAATCGGTGCCTTCGGTCCAGAGGTACACCCGCAACATGTCTTCCCATGTCACGAAATCCGCACCGTATTTGCCGGGCAGTTCGCCGATTTTGCGCGCGGCGCTCACAAAGTCGTTCCACGTCCAGTCGTCCGTCGGATAGGGCACGCCGGCAGCGTCAAACAAATCCTTGTTGTAATAAAAACCGATCGTCGTGAAATCTTTGGCGATCCCGTAGAGTTCGCCTTCGCCGTAGGTGCCGGTCGCACGGTCGTAGCGATAGCAGTTGATGACGTTGGCAAAATATTCGTCGATATCGAGTCGATCGGGAGCATTGGATTCGCGATCGGCTTCGAGCAGCGGTCCCATCGGCAGCAGCAGGTCTTTGTTGACCCATTCGATGAGATTCTTGTATTCCATGTAAAACGCGTCCGGCGGATCGTTGCCCGCAAACATCGTTTTGAGCTTGCGTTCGAGTTCGCCGGCCTGGCCGGGGTTGACCCGGCGTACGCGGATCGCCGGGTTTTGGCGTTCGAATTCGTCGATCAGGGACTTCACGATCGCGTCTTCGTCGTCCTCGCCCCAGTGGACGATGGTCAGTTCGATCTGGCCGGGCTGCACCCCGGTACGGAAAATGCCGCGATGAATCACCCATCCAAACGAAAAGAGGACGATGAGCGCGGCGACGAGACCGATGATAATGCGAGCGAACCGCCCAACCTGCT
>JBFWWY010000377.1:0-4238 GCA_050245935.1 Phycisphaerae bacterium
ACAAGGTTGCGGTAGGTACCGCCGGCAAGGTCGACAAGCAAACCGCCGCCAAATGCATTGTTCCCCGTGCCATTCGCGTTGCCGCCGGTGATCGTGAACCCGTCCAGAATCGGCGGACCGAAAGGCGTCAGGAACGTGACCACGTGATAGGTATTGTCGGCGACCGTATTGGGATCTCCGATTTCGCCGCTGAGAATCGTGATGTTCGTTACCGGGTTTCGCTGACTGACGGCGGTTTCCGTGCCGGCAAATCCGCCATAGATCGGCACGCCAGCAAAGCCAATGCGAAACGAAGACGATCGCGTGGGGGTCGCGCCGCCGGGCTTGTAGGTTCCGGCGGCAACCCAGATTTCATCCGCCAATTGCGAGCGGTTGAACGCGGACTCCAGATCGGTATGGGCGTTCGCCCACGACGTGCCGGAATTGTTTCCCGTTGCATTCGCCTTGACGTAGATCACGGCGGATGACGCGGGCAGGGTTGCCAGTAGTGCGACGAGTATTCCTGCTGTGTTGCGGAAGCAAAATGATCGCAAGCTATTCATCATCATTTTCCGTTCTCCGACAATCACGCCGCGCGGCGCGATCGGGGCATTCCTAAAAATCATCAGAATCATCCACTTCGTCGTCATCGTCCGAATCGTCGTCGTCGACCAACGGGTCGTGTACGTCGGCGTACGCGTCGTCGAGGTCGCGTCCCATGCGACCCAGATCGCGAACTTCGCGCACCAGTTCGAAGAGTTCCTCTTTTGTGTCGACGAGTTCATCGAGCCCGCGAATGACGTTCAATATTTCGCGAGGTTCGGCTTCATCAAACACGCGGCCGAGAAGCGCCGCCGACGTCACGAGCTTGTCGAGCTCGTCGTCTTCGGTCAGTGCCAGCGGATCCAGCGCGGAAGAATCTTTCAAGGCGTCGGCAAACTCTCCCGCGCGCCGCGCGCTACCCAGCCCGGCCGTCAGGTCGCTGACGGCAAGACTCAATTCGCGAATCGATAGCAACTGAAAGCTGTTCGCGAGATCGGCGATTGCCGTGGCGCGGGGGAGAAACTCGCCCACGACCGCCGCCAACGCATTCTCCGGCAACGGATCGCCTGGCTTCACGCCCAGTGACGTTCGCGTGGCAGTCAGCGCTTTGCTGAGCTGGTCGTATACCGCATCGACGGCGGCGATTCCGGCGGGAATGCCCAGCGCGTCGGACATGCGCAGCAGATCCTGCGACCGCGTCACCGCTTCGGTAATCGCGCCCAACACTGCCTGCTGGGCTGCGGGGGCTTTGAGATGTTCCGCAATCTCGCGTGCCAGTGCCTGACGATCTTTGTCGGTGAGCTCGCCGCGCCGGAGTCGGCCGACAAGATTCTCAAGCGTCGTTTCCTCGTCGTCGTCGTCGTCATCATCGTCGTCCTCGTCACCATCACCGTCCTCGTCCAGATCCCAGCGATCGCTCATGTCATCGCCGTCTTCATCAGGATCATCGCGGCCGATCAAGCCGTCCGCGTCAATATCCGGATCGAATCCGTTGAGTAAGCCGTCTCCGTCGACATCGAAGTCGTAGCGATTGAGCGTGCCGTCGCCGTCCACGTCGTCGTCTTCGCCGTTGGGGATGCCGTCGCCATCAATGTCTGGCCCATCGAGCGGATCGTTCGGATTGAGGCCCTGTTCGAGTTCTTCGTAGGTCGCCAACCCGTCGCGATCGCTGTCGACCAGCAACGCGATCATTCCGCGACGGCGGAGGCAATCGATGTCGAACTCCGTCCCTGATTCGTTTAGACACTCCGTCACATCCTGAATTTGAGCGCTGTGCTGCAATGGGTCGTTCGGCGACATTGCCATATCCGTGTCTTCCACGAGCGCCGGCATCGTTGTACATCCGGCGATGACTATCGTGATTGCACTTGCCGCTGCGAAATATGTTGTGCATTTCATATCAGATTTCCGCCGCCGTTTTGCGATTCGTCACGCCCCAACCCGCTCGCAATTCCTCCCCTTGCGGGGAGGTGCTTGTGCACGATGTCATTACCGAACTTCGATGAGCGCCCGCACGCGGACCGAGAACATCACCGCAACGGATTGATCCGTCATCGTGTCGGCTTCCAGAATGAATGAACTCGATTCGCTGAGCTGCGCGAAGGTGAATGTCTGTCGAAATCGGGCGATGCCGCTGAAGATGTCTAGCGCGCAGTCGTTCATTTCCTTCATGTGCCCTTCGAGAACCAACAGATCGCCGGGTACGAGCGAAATCGTGGTCGAACGCGTCATCGCAGGAAAAAATTGCGGGCGGAGATTTGAGAGAACCTGGCACGAATCACAGAATATTCGCGTCGGACATTCGACTGTGCCGGCCGCATCCTCGTCGCTGAACGCCAGCGTCGAATCGTCATAATCTGCAGAACCGGGTACGCGGAAGCCGTATTCGAACTCCCAATCAAAAAGAAGTGGTGTCCCATCACCCGCTGGCTCGGTTCCGGAAAGGTCGGTCATGTCGGCAGCCTCAAACGTGATTGTTACTGCGATGTCCGGACGAAGCGTGTCGGAACCCTCGCACGTCATGCCGCCGGAGCAGCCCACCGTCGGCGGATAGCAGATTGTGTTCGAGCCACTGCAACGTCTTACGTCGATGCCGTCGAGGCGGCCGTCGCCATCGGTATCCGGATCGGTCGGGTCGGATTCCACAAGCCGCTCTTCTGCATCGGTGAGACCATCGCGATCGGTGTCAATAAAAAGGGCGCTGGAACGCACGTCGCGCGGCGAAGTGTCATTAAATGCCAGCACGCGCCAGCCGACGAGATTCTCGAATTGGTCGGTGAGCGTATCCCCATCCGTATCCACCCGATTCAAGTTTGTGCCGTATTGCGCGGAGTTTACGCTGTTGAGAATGAAGTTCGGATATTGCTGGGCAAGACCGGCATAATCCGCAAAGCGATTGAACTCGTTGTAGTCACTCAGGGTATCGCCGTCGGTGTCTTCACGCGTCGGGTCGCTGCCAATCAAACGCTCCAGTAGATCCGGCAAACCGTCAGCATCGGTGTCCGGCGAGAACTTGTTCGATCGCACCATGTACGTACGCGGGACGTTGTTGGCGTCGCGCACCGTGACGTTCCAGCCAAGAATTTCCTCTTCCGCGTCGCTCAAGCCGTCGCGATCGGTATCGACAAAATCTGCGGGATCATTCGGGTTGCGCGGGTCCGCGCCGATCGCACGTTCGACGCCGTCGGGACGCGTGTCGCCGTCGTGATCGGGGTTCAGCGGATTCGTGCGAACGATTTGTCCGGAATCGAGTACGTCATCTCCCGCGGGCACGGTGTCGATTACCAGATTCGGGCCGGGTTGGATCACCACGCCGCCCCCGGCCACACCCGCGTCGAACGCGGCACTGTCGACGAGTACCTTCTGTACGTCATCACCGTTGGCTTCCGTATCTGCTACGCCGTTCGCGCCCGCGCGTATCGCGAGTCCGACGACGTATCCCGACAACTCTTCCCGATCTTCGATGCCGTCGCCGTCGGTGTCGGCGAGTCGTGGATCGCTCGAAATTGGGCTGTTCGCGTTGTAAGAAGTTCCAAACACATACATGAATAACGGGTTGTTGAAGAAATATCGGAAGAGATCCTGCTCCACCCAATCGCTCAATCCGTCGCCGTCGGTATCGGAGTTGCTGGGGTCCGAACGGACATCGCTCAGCGACTGACCAAGCGGCGCCACCGTCCAGCCGACATTTACCTCGACGAAATCGTCAAGCGCGTCGCTGTCGGTGTCGCCCAGAAAATCCGAACTGCCGTACAGATTCTCGTCTCGCGCCAACAGCCCATCCATATCGATGTCCTGCAGGAACGTCATCGCGACATCGTCTCCCGGACGCAGCAATAACTTGCCGAAATCACCGCCTGCGGGCAGATTACGATCGACGAACAGCACCCATTTACGCTGGAAGTCACCGCTGCGCCGGCTTTCGAAACGGACCAGCGCTTCCGGACCGTTCGCGGCCCCATTGTTGCAGTCAGCACTGACATAAACATCGTCACCGGCAGGAGTGGAATCCATACGACCGTTCGGCCCTACGGTGATAATCAGTTGCGCCGCCGTCGCCGGCTGTCCGACATCAATCACTTGAACGTCGTCGCCTTTTGCCGCAGTGTTCACGATGCCATCTCCATCGCTGAACGATTCCGCGATTCCGTCGGGCTTTGCGATCTGTCCGGGAAACACGGATACGTCGTCGCCGAGCGGGAGTGAATCGATCACGC
>JBFWWY010000378.1:0-4238 GCA_050245935.1 Phycisphaerae bacterium
ATCTGGGCGGCGGCTTCAACGGACGGGTTCTGCGGCTGCGTCGGCATGCCGGCGGCCATCATTTGTGCGGAAAAATCCTGCCAGAATTTGGCGAAGGCGTCGTTTCCGGGAAACGAGAACGGAGTCTCCATCGACATCCACCTTTGATTTGCTTGCAACCGAAAAAACGCGCTGACGCGCGAATCGTCAAGCGCCGACGCGACCGCATACCCACGAACATCAGACCACGGTCGGTCGGCACCCGTTCATTTTAGTTCCCGCACGCGCCGGTTCACGACCGGTCGTACAGCATTCGATCAATTACTTGTTATTCGTGCTCTTCGCGGCAACCTTGTTCGCCGTGTTCGCGGCGTTGCGGGTCGTCGTGTTGAAGAACTCGGTCCACGAGCGGAGCATGTCCTGATTCGCACGGGCAAACGTGTCCATCGACTCACGGACGTTGTCGAACGAATCACGCCACATGTTCATCGCGCGCTCGCTGGTCTCCATCCCGGTCGTCGGACGCATCGTCTCCATCGTCTCGCGCATCATCTTCATGGTGCGATCCGTCTGCGTCTGGAAAGACTTCTGGAAACGTTCGGCGTTCTCGCGTGTGAACGGTGCAAACTCGCTGACGATCTTCTCGTTGCGATTGCGGAAGTCTTCGGTCGTGCGGGTGAACGTATCGGTCCAGAAACGCGTGGTTTCTTCGTTGAACTTCATCGCGGTCTGCATCGCGTCGGTGAAGCTCTCGGTCATGCCCTTGAACGTATCATTCATGAAGTCAACAGTGGCAGTCGTGTTCATTTTCTCGCATCCTTTGCTGGAGGGTTGATGTCTTTTAGTGCGTTTGCACAACAGAAGTATACGTCCTATCGGCGGCGAGTCAAGGAAAATTGTGCAAACGCACAAAATTCTCCGGTTTTTTCTTAACATCTTTCCCAGAAACATGTTGCAAACTCCATAGCACGCCGTGCCAAGCTTGGAATTGTGCAAAACGCGAAGATTTGGACTGGCCGACGGGACAGGAAGCGCCGATAATCCAACCAAATGGTCGAAATCAAGAAATACTCCAACCGCCGCTTCTACGACGCCACCCACAGCACCCACATCAGCCTGGCCGGCATCCACGAACTCATCTGCAATGGCGAGGACGTGCGGGTTGTCGACTCCAAGTCCGGCAGCGACATCACCAACGCCGTCCTCGCGCAGATCATCCTCGAACAGGAGTCCGCGAAGCTCGAGGTCATCCCCTCGCAGGTGCTGCACACCGTCATTCGCACCAAGCGGAACATGCTCGGCAGCGCCGTCGACGGCTTTTTCAAGGATTGGATGAGCGCCAGCCGCGACGCCCAGACCCGCTGGATGGAGCTCATGTCAAAGCCGTTCGGCGGGGCGCTGAATCCCTTTGGCTGGCCCGGCACCGCCCCGAACACCAAATCCGCGGACAACACCGCTCCCGCTAGCCCTGAATCCCCGCCTTCACCGCCGAAACGACCGAACCCGGAGCATGCCCCGACCGATGAAGTCGCCGAACTCCGGGCCCAACTTGCGGCTCTCGCCAAACGCCTCGACGACATGGACGAATAGCCGCGCGCGTATGCGGTCACACACCGCGCAGCGCGGCGCTTCAAATCCCCCGGATACCGCATTCCGTGGCCGAACGCCTGAAATCCCGCCACATTGCGTCCTGCCACATTGACAGCCGCGACCAACCGCGAGACCAAGGCAAAGCCTCGTAACTGCCGTAAACCAAATTATTTAACACATTATCGCCACTTTCTTGTCCCGTGGCATAGCAGTTGCATACCTGTTTGTAGCGTCCGTACCTCAGTGTCGGACGTCCGTACCGTCCGAGCCTCTGTGCCCGAACGCCCGAACGCCCGTAGCGTCCGTGCCCCCGTGCCGGACGTTTCGTCGCGTCCGATGCACAGTGCCGGACGATTCCGTAGCGTCCGCGCCTCCGTGCCGGACGATGCCGTAGCGTCCGTGCCTCCGTGCCGGACGCGCCCGTAGCGTCGGAACTCCGTATCCGACGCCGAAAACCGTCGCGGCCCGCGTGCCGCGGCGAACCGTCCGCGCCAAAAAGCCGGACAATTGTCATGCGCCCGCAAGGCCGTGACCCAAAAATGATGAGACCAAAGGAGCAAAAAATGTCCAAAATCATAGGTATCGACCTCGGAACCACGAACTCCGTCGTCGCGGTCATGGAGAGCGGCCAGCCCAAAGTCCTCGTCAACGAGCAGGGCGCACGCATCACCCCCTCCGTGGTCGCGTTTACCGATACAGGCGCGCGACTGGTCGGCCAGCGCGCCCGCAACCAGCAGGTGACCAACCCGACGAACACCGTCTTCTCCGTCAAGCGCTTCATGGGCCGACGCCACAATGAAGTCGCGCAGGAAGAAAAGATCGTGCCCTACGACGTCACCGGCGCGTCCGATGAACTCGTAAAAATCAAAGCCGGCGGCAAGGAATACGCACCCCCGGAAATCTCGGCGATGATCCTCCGCGACCTGAAGGCCACCGCCGAGCGCTATCTCGGCGAGCCGGTCACACGCGCGGTCATCACCGTCCCCGCGTACTTCAACGACTCGCAGCGCCAGGCGACCAAAGAAGCCGGCAAAATCGCCGGCCTCGAGGTCGAGCGCATCATCAACGAGCCAACAGCCGCCGCCCTCGCATACGGTCTCGACAAAAAGACCAACGAGAAAATCGCGGTCTACGACCTCGGCGGCGGAACGTTCGACGTCTCCATCATGGACGTCGGCGACGGCGTCTTCGAAGTCCTCGCGACCAACGGCGACACCCACCTCGGCGGTGACGACTTCGATGAAGAACTCATCAACTACCTCGCCGAAGAGTTCCGCAAGAAAGAGGGCATCGACCTCCGCAAGGACGCGATGGCATTGCAGCGACTCAAGGAAGCCGCCGAACGCGCGAAGATCGAGCTCTCCGGCAGCATGGAAACCACCATCAACCTGCCGTACATCACGGCGGACGCCGGCGGTGCCAAGCACCTGCAGCTCAACCTGACCCGCGCGAAATTCGAGCAGCTCATAGGCAATCTCGTCGAGCGCACGCGCGGCCCCTCGCTCCAGGCGCTCAAGGATGCAAAGCTCTCGCCTGGCGATATCGACGAAGTCGTCATGGTCGGCGGTTCGACGCGCATTCCGATGGTGCAGAAACTCGTGAAGGAAATCTTCGGCAAGGAGCCGAACCAGAGCGTCAATCCCGACGAAGTCGTCGCGATCGGCGCCGCGATTCAGGGTGCCGTTCTGTCGGGAGAAAAGAGCGATATCGTATTGCTCGACGTCACCCCGCTCTCGCTCGGCGTGGAAACGCTCGGCGGCGTGATGAACGTCATGATTTCGCGAAACACCACCATCCCGACCAGCAAGACGGAGGTTTACTCCACCGCGGCGGACAACCAGCCCGCGGTCGATATCCACGTCCTGCAGGGTGAGCGGCGCATGGCGGTCGACAACCGCACGCTCGGTCAGTTCCAGCTTTCGGGCATCGAACCGGCCCCGCGCGGCATGCCGCAGATCGAGGTCACGTTCGACATCGACGCGAACGGCATCCTCAACGTCTCCGCGAAGGACAAGAAAACCGGCAAGGAGCAGTCGATCGAGATCAAGAGCTCGAGCGGCCTCTCCGAGGACGAAATCCAGCGGATGGTCAAAGACGCCGAAGCGCACGCGTCCGACGATGCCCAGAAAAAGGAACTCGTCGACGCCCGCAACGAAGGCGACCAGCTCGTCTACCAGACGGAAAAGACGCTCAACGAGCACGGCGACAAGATCGACGGCAGCTTGCGCGGCGAGATCGAGCAATCGATCAACCGTCTCAAGGACGCGCTCAAGCAGGACACGGCGCAGCCGATCCGCAGCGCAATGGAAGACGTGCAGAAAGTCAGCCAGAAGCTGATGGAGCAGGTCTACAAAGCGCAAGCAGCGGCGGGCGGCGGCGCAGCAGGCGCAGCCGGCGGCGCTCCGGGCACCGACGAAACCGTCGGCGCGACGGCGGGCGGGTCATCGAAGGATGATGATGTGATCGATGCGGAGTATGAGGTGAAGGAGTAGTGAGCTCTTTCCTTTGCCGTTCCACGTCTGTGTAAATGAATACCAAAACCCGGGCGAAAGCCCGGGTTTCGTTTTTTGATACTCGGCACTGAGTTATTGTCGATTGGCAATTTCCATAACTTGATATAGTCTTCTGCTCAAAACCCGGCCTTTCAAAACTAGCCGAGTAGGTGTCGA
>JBFWWY010000379.1:0-4233 GCA_050245935.1 Phycisphaerae bacterium
CGTCGAGCCGAAAACACAACTGGAAAAACACGAAATCCTGCAAATTCAGGATCTCGTCCGGCGCGTGCCGGTCGCTTCGCCGGTGATTCATTACGCGCTGGAACTGGTGCGCTGCACGCGGCCGCATCAGCAGGAATCAGATTATCTGCGCAAAAATGGTGAGAGTGGTCGCACGGCGAATCCGGCAGCGGACATCATCGACCGCATGGTGAGCTTCGGTGCGGGGCCGCGCGCCGTGCAGAATCTGCTTGTCGGGGCGAAGGCCTGGGCGCTGATTCAGGGGCGTAACCATGTCGCGATCGAGGACATCCGCGATCTGGCCCGGCCCGTGCTGCGACATCGCATTATCACCAATTACACAGCGGACGCGGAAGGCCGCACGTCCGACGACATTGTGAATCTGCTCATGGAACGTTTGTCGTCACGTCATGTAACCGAGGGTGCTGATGGCGATTTCGCGCAAGTACTTAGATCCTAAGGTCATCGCACGATTGCGCGGATTGGAACTGCGCGCGCGGGCGGCGGTTTCCGGCGCGGTATCCGGTAAGCACCGGAGTATTTACCGCGGGTACAGCGTGGAGTTTGCGGAGCACCGTCCGTATGTGCCCGGTGACGATATTCGCCATATCGACTGGCGTCTGTTCGGGCGCAAGGATCGGTTCTTTATCAAGCAATACGAGGAAGAAACGAATCTGCGGCTGAATGTGTTGCTGGATATCAGCAAATCGATGAAGTATGGAACGGGGCGGGAAAGCAAATTTACCTTTGGATGTTTTCTGGCCGCGAGCATCGCTTATCAGGTGATCTCACAGCATGACTATGTGGGGCTCGTGACGTTTGATGACGACGTGCGGACCAAGCTGCCACCGAAAACCGGACAACCGCAGCTCGCGAGTTTTCTGAACGTGCTGGACGGCACACAGCCGACTGGACGCACCATGGTGCGCGGACTGCTCGATCGCTTGTCCGAGGAACTGCGACGACGATCCCTGGTGGTGCTGATCTCCGATCTGCAGACTGAAGTCGATGACGTCATTCACGGGATTGAGCACCTTGCGCACACGGGCCACGAAGTGATTCTGTTTCACGTGATGCACCACGACGAATGGGAGTTTCCGTTTGTCGACCTGACGCGTTTCGAGGGGCTGGAAACCGATCAATTTCTTCTCACGGATCCGCAATCGCTGCGCAACAGTTATCGCGCAGCAGTCCGGCGCTTTTCCAGCAAAGTTCATGCGGCGTGCCTCAAACAGCGCGCAGATTACATCAGAGTGAATACGCGTACTCCGCTTGAAGTTGTGCTTGCCGGTTATCTGAGCCGTCGCGTGGGGATCGCGCCGCGTGAGATTGCGGACGTGGAAAGTGAAGCCTCGTAATGCTGTTGTTGCTGGCCATCGGTTGGGTGAACCCATTTATGCTCGGCGGACTGGCACTGATTGCTGCGCCGATCATCATTCACCTGATTGCACGACGACGATTTCAGGTCGTCGAATGGGGTGCGATGCGATTCCTCATCGAGGCCGAGCGCGAGAATCGGCGTCGTGCGCGATTTGAGGAATGGTTGTTGCTGCTGTTGCGCTGTCTGGCGATGGCGTTGCTCGCATTGTTGTTTGCGCGCCCCATCCTCGATCCCGGCCTCATGTCGCGCATCCTTGGCGAGGGAGCGACCGGTACGCGCATTCTCCTCCTCGACGACTCCGCGAGCATGGGATACACAACCGCGAATCAGACGGAGTTCGAGGAGGCCAAGCGCAGCGCAGAAAGACTGATTCGTGCTGCGGCGAATCAGAACGACGGTCGCGGTCTTTCCATTTATCTTCTTTCCTCTCCGCATGCCCCGCTCGCGCGCTATCCGCGATTTCAACCTGCCAATCTCGATGACGCGATCAGTAAGCTGCAGCGGATACAACGGACAGCGCTGCGCGGGAACCCGGCGCAGATGATGGAAGCCATTTCAGGCACGGATGATGCGCTTGTCGCCACCGGGCAGAATGACATTCACGTATTCTCGGATTTTCAGGAATCCGACTGGATGCCGGATGCGAACCCGCAGCGGTCGATTTTCGCGTCCCTGCATGATCGCGTAACCCAACTCGAAGAGAGTGGGGGTGCGCTCAGGCTATTTCTCTACGCCAGCGGCACGCAGGCGCGACCCAATGTCAGCATTCGCGTCGCGGAGACGGAACGGCCGCAAGTTGTTGCCGGATTTCCGGTTTTCGTCCGCGCGGACGTGAACAATCGCCAAGTCAGTGCACTGCGGGAAACGCCTTTGGAGGTCAAGATCGATGGTGCCGTCGTGCCGAATGTCACCATCGAGCAAATCGCTGCCGGGACTTCGGAATTGATTCCGGTCGAAGTTGTTTTTCCGGAACCCGGGGAGCACGTGCTTGAACTGATCTGCGCGAATCATGATCAATTTTCGACCGACGACATCTGGCGCGGTGTGTTCACGGTGCGCGCCGCCATTCAGGTTCTGATCGTGAACGGGGCACCCGGCGATACGGCGCTGGAGGATGAAGCCTATCTCTTTGCCAATGCACTGGCTCCTCCCGGCCCTTTGTCTTCCGGGATCGAAGTGAAAATCATCGCGCCGGAAGAGTTGCAGAACACTCCGTTGCTGGATTTCGACGTTGTCATGCTCTGCAATCTGCCCCCGCCGGAGGAAAGCGTCGTGCGTGTGCTTGAGCGCTACGTCGCTGATGGCGGCGGACTTTTCGTCACGCTGGGTGACTATGCTGCACCGCCGGAAACGATGAACGCCGCCCTGTACCGCGATGGCGTGGGTCTTTTGCCGCTGCCGATGGGTGAGACGATCATCGCTGACGCGCGTTCGGAAGGATTTGAAATATTCAGCGCGATTGCGGAAGCGTGGACTGCTTTTCTGCCGGCGGATGCAGATGCTTCGCTCGGATTGGTTCGCGTGCGCGCGTTCGTATCCACGCCGGACATGACGACGGAGCATCACGATGTGACCCGTCGCGGGCCGACGACGATCCTCGCAAATTATTCCGATCCGCAGCAGTCGCCAGCAATCGCGTCCTGCACTTTCGGGGCGGGGCGGGTGGTCGAGTTTACCTCGAGCATCGATCAGGATTGGAACAATTGGGCTCGAACGCCGGATGGCAGTTACGTGGTGATGGCGATCGAAACGATGCGATACCTGGCGCGTCGTGATCTGTTGCCCACGACGATTGATGCCGGGGAGGTTCCGCAATTCGGGTTGTCGCTCGCGGAATATGAGTCCGCAGTGGTTTTCAAGCCTCCGGGGTTTCCGGAAGTTTCGCCTGTGGACGGTGAGATCACCCGTTCGCAGCGTGAAGCCGGCGATGAATTTCTGGTGCAGGGACCGGCGGCGTCACACGTCGGGCTTTTGGAAATTGAACTGAATCACCGCACGCGGGGGCAAGTGAAACGCACCGTGGCGGTCAACCAACACCCGCTGGAATCAGCACTGGCGCGCGTGCCCCGTCGCGAGTTCGGTGCGGGACTTGGTTCGCTGGAGTACCGCTGGATTGAACCGGAAGCGATGGGGCTTGAAAGCAGCTCGGCGCAACGTCGCGAAATATGGCGCTGGATCGTGATGACGCTCATCGCGACCTTGCTGCTTGAACAGGGCTTGGCGTGGCGGTTCGGAGGTGGAAAGGTGTCTTGGCGAAAAATTTCAGCATGGCGCGCAGTGCGATGGCGCGCGCCACGTAGTCAGGAGTCAGCCCGCGCGTGAATTCTGTGACGCAACAGCGTGAGTTTGAATGGGCAGGCTTGCCGCATGGATGGGTCGTCTTTGTCGTTCTTGCGCTGGCAGCGGGTGTTGCCTATTTTGTTTTCTCGCTCTATCGCGCGGAAACGCGTGCCGGTGCATCCGTCACGTTGCGGCGTTTTCTCAGTGCATTGCGATGTGTCATTCTGGCCGCATTGGCCCTGATTCTGCTTGAACCCGTCATCGCTACCTATCGCCAACGGGTGGAAGTCGGTCGGGTGCTCGTGATGTACGACGTATCCGGCAGTATGAAAATTCGCGACAAGTCTGCGACCGCGAGCACGGACCAAGCTGGCGCAACCCGTCTTGCCGCCGTGACAGAGCAACTCGTCGGTGCCGACGCGAAGTTCCTGAAGGATCTGCGCGCACGGAATCAGGTGATGTTGTACAGCTTTGGTGCTTCCGCGCGACGCAAGCCGATCTTTCAGGACGGAACGGACGTGTCGTCGGGGATCGCGATGGAAGCGGCCCTTGTC
>JBFWWY010000380.1:0-4217 GCA_050245935.1 Phycisphaerae bacterium
GCATGGCGCGCACCGCATCGAGCTGCGCGTACACTTCCGGCCACTTGCGATCCAGTTCGCTCAGATGCAGGGGCGTGCGAATTCCCGCCACGACGTCCTCGCCCTGTGCATTGATCAGCAACTCGCCGTAAAACTCGTTTTCGCCCGTGCTCGGATCGCGCGTGAAGCAGACGCCGGTACCGCAATCGTCGCCCATGTTTCCGAACACCATCTGCTGCACATTGACGCCGGTGCCGTTGAGGTCGGTAATTTTCTCGACACGCCGGTACGTCTCGGCCTTCTCCGCGTTCCACGACTGAAACACCGCGTTGATCGCGCCGCGAAGCTGATCCCACGGATCCTGCGGAAATTCCTCGTTCGCCTGACTGCGGTAAAACTCCTTGAATTCGCCGCAAAGTTCTTTCAAGGCGTCCGCAGACAACCCGGTGTCCAGTTCCACGCCTGTTCGTTCTTTCAGCGCGTGTAGCTTTTCTTCCATCACGTCTTTGCTGAGGCCCGTCACCACCGTCGAATACATCTGCAGGAAGCGGCGGTAGGAATCCCACGCGAACCGCGGGTTGTTCGTGCTTTTCGCGAGTGCTTCGACGGACTTGTCGTTCAATCCGAGATTCAGAATCGTTTCCATCATGCCCGGCATCGACCGCGCTGCACCGCTTCGCACCGAAACGAGCAGCGGATCTTTCTTGTCGCCGAGCTTCTTGCCCGTCGTCTTTTCGAGTTTTTTCACGTTTTCGCGAATCTGCTTTTCGAGCCCGTTCGGCCATTGCTCGTCGTTGTCGTAGTAATGTTCGCACGCACGGACGGCGATCGTGAAACCCGCCGGCACAGGCAGACCGATATTCGTCATCTCCGCGAGGCCCGCACCTTTCCCGCCGAGCAGTTCCTTGTCCGTGCCTTTGCCTTCCGCCTTGCCCGCCCCGAAGAAGTAAACAAACTTCTCATTCTTTGTCCGCGTCGTACTCATTCCGTTGTCGATCCCTTCCTGAAATTCCTCTGAACTTCGTTAGATTCGGGTGTTTTATACGTGCGTGCCGGGCCGCGTTGCATTGGGGCACCGGCGTCCCGCCGGTGTGAATTCTGATGCTTTCGCCTTCAGTCGCCCACAAGCTTTGCTTCGCCACCAAGGGGCACGCTGCAGCGGCATACGCCGCGTCATCCTAAGCGAAATGCAAGAAAAATTCCGGCCTGGGAAGGCCGGAATTCACACAAACCGAAGGCGAAATGTCACGAAAGCGAACAGGGGTGGACAACCCACAGAACGACAAAGGCTGAGGATCTTATTTGTCCATCGGCACCGGCAATTGCAGCGTCCCCTCTGGGGGTGCCGCAACCGGAATCTCCGCCGCCGGCACGAGCCGCACTTCCACTTCTCGCTCCCCCGCGCCGTTGCGAATAACCACCGGAACGGCGTCTCCTGCCGAAAACCGCGTCAATACCTGCTTGATTTCGGCCACCCGTTCCACGCCGACGCCTGCGATCTTCACGACAAAGTCATCCGCGGCCATCCCTGCCACACGCGCCGGCCCCTCCGCCACGTCCACGATCCGCACACCGGGATCATCCGGTTCGCCGACGACCGGATCGCGCCCGTCAAACACCACTCCGAGCGAACCCGGCCGCAGATCCGCACCTTCCTTCAACCGCTCAAACCGCGCCGCCATCACCTCATTCCTGACGGCGAACCCGATCCCCGAGTCGTACCACTGCACCCCCGCCAGCACAGACTCACCCTCACCCGCGATTGGCACACACAGCCCCAGCAGCCGCCCTTCGATGTCGAACAGCGGTCCGCCATAATTCGCAGGCGAGATCTTCGCATCCGTCTGCAGTGCCAATCCATTCGCGCGCGATTTGGCGCTCACGATCCCGGTTGTCACTGCTGGAACGCGCGAACCATGTCCAAAACCTGCCGCCAGCGCCCACTGCCCGGGTTGAATATCTTCTGCAGGCGCTAGTGTCGGGACATCAAGATTTCGCGCGTCGATTTTAACAAGCGCAAGTCGCGTTGTTGCATCGCGCGCAACGAGCTTACCCACAAACCGCCGACCATCCGCCAGCCGTACCATAATGACTGACGGATTCCGCATGAAATTGATATTGCTGCTCAGAATGTAACCGTCGTCGCTCCATACGATGCCCGTTGTCGGCCCGTCCGACTGCCGGAATGCCGCGACGGCAATCTTTTCGCCCTCTTCACCTTCAATCTCCCGGGTCGGCAGCGCCCCGCCGATCGTGTCGATTCGCACGACGCTGTGCGAAATCTTGTCCAGCGCATGTTGAAAGACGCGCTGTTGCGCAAGACGGAGTGCCAGCCCATTCTCGTCTGCGCGCGCACGCGGCGCACCGCTCACCATGGCAAACCAAATCGCGCAGACGATCGCGAAAACACCGATTTGCGCGCACCGCGCCCCCGTCCGAATTCCCCGCGCCAAGCGGGGGGCCGAGACGCGCGTGAACGAGAAGCTCTTTGCGCGCGAACGGAATCCGGTACTTGACAGTTGCATCACTGCTCCACCCCCCGCGCCGGTTCCATGACGATCGACTCGATCCGCATCCCCCGTTTCACAACGATCTCAAACGCCTTTTGCTGATCGGTCGTTGCCAAGACGCGGTATGCGTCCGCACACTCCGCGATGGGTTGTTGATCAATTTCCAGTATCAGATCATCGGTTCGGAGTCCCGCGATCGACGCACGAGAATCCGCCACAACGCGCTCGACGTAGGCCGGTCGCACACTGCCGCCGACATCCCAGAGTCGAAACCCATAAGCGAGCGTCTGCCCCTTCGAGATCGTCGCTTGTTCGTCGCGCGCGACATCCTGCTCGTCTGGGCGTGGACCGTTCAGCACCAGATCGCGCACTTCATCGACCGGTAGCGCGTAATTCAACCAGGTATTCGTCCGCAAACTGATCGCGGGCCGGCCGATCACCCCAATCAGATTCTCATGTAAATCCACAATCGCGCCGCCTGCCGAACCCGGCGCACTGACGATGACGTCTGTGATGACGACTCTTCCACGATAGGGAATGTCCTGTCGCCGATATCGTGCCGCCATTTTCGCGTATCCCCCGAACGTTCCGAGCGTAATCGATACCGGTTCGTTGCCCTGCGCGACCTTGAAAACATTGGATGCCGCAATCACCCAGGTGCCGGGTTCGACGCCAGTCGGATCGGCCAGCGAAAAATGAGGGAGATCCGAGGCGGGAATACGAAGCACTGCCAGTTGTCGATACGAATCACGCGAGACGATCGATGCGGAAAACTTTTGCCCATCGTGTGTCACGACCCGCAAATCACTCGCTTCGATCAGCGGCGTTAACGCCGTCACGATCAGCCCGTCGGCGGACACCAAGACGCCGGACCCGTACCCCTTCTGCGAACCCACGGCCGCCCCCGTAATCTTCACGACTCGTGCGGCGGCGTATTGCGCGATTCCTTCGACCGTCGGTGCGGGCACGCTGACTGTCACGGGGGTTTCCGTCGCAGCCGGTGAAACCTGAGTCCAGAACGGCCAGACTGCAAATAGGGAAAGCATCATGGACATGTCATTCCTCGCTCGCCGCGCTCGGTTTCACCTGGATGGATTGCAACGTCAGCCGGACGGATGAATCGGCGTTCTCCTGAATCCAGCATTCCGGCAGAAATCCGTCGGCAGCTTCGCAGGTCGTCCAGCATGTTTCGCCCGCTTCATCATCTGGACGCGTGCATATCTTCAGGATGCGGCCCGTGGCATCGTCGAAGCACCACCGCGTCGTCGCGCCGTTCACGACCCCCTCTTCCACGACGCCGACAATGCGATCTCCGAGTTGATCGCCCCCGCGTACCGTCCAGCCGAATCCGATGTCCGTCGTGACAAACAGCGGATGCAGCGCCTCGGCGAACGCAACAATCCGCTCCTTGTCCGCAAAATCTGTCTGAACTTCGGTAGCATCCGGGCCAAACGTGATTCGGATCGGCAGCGGGGAATCGGCTGCGCCGGACGCAATTTCACCCGCAACTTCGACGATTCGTGCGGTATTTCCACTGAACGTTTCTACATCCATTGTTTGGGGATCGTTCCGCCCGCCCTCTCTCGCACCATCCCGGCGCATTTCCGCGCGAAATTTCGTGAAATAGCGACGCACCGCGTCATGTTGCAGACGAGTGTTGGGTACAAGCGGCGTTTGCATTCGGATCGGTAGCGCTTCCAGGCGCGCTGAGACCTCTACGTCGGTATT
>JBFWWY010000381.1:0-4215 GCA_050245935.1 Phycisphaerae bacterium
ACGGCGGGACAGAGCCAACTCCAACGCCGATCTTGCCGCGGAAATCGAGATAGACCCGCTGCATCCGCTGTTGCGTTCCCACCGCACGGCGAATGGTGACTTCGACACTTGTTCCCGTATCGATGACAAAGAACATGTTCGATGTCGCATCCGCGACGATCGGTCGTGCCGCGGGCGTGAAGAGAACGAAGTCATTCTGATACCAGGCAAACATCTCCTGGCTGGAATCAAGCAACAGCACGCTGTACCGGTTCGCGTCATACGTCTTACCGTATCCAGGCATTTCCAGAATCTGAACGCGGATCTCGTCGCCTACGGCCAACGATCCCACGTCAAACACCTGACGACGACTGGTCGGTGACACGACGATGGAGGCATTGTCATTCAACAGAGGAATGACCGGCGTCTGCGCGTCGATTGCCGCCGTGAAGTCCTGAATCACATTGACGGTCGTGCTTGAATAGACACGTGTCGGTGCGGTGCGGTCGGTATCGACTTCAATCCAAAGCGAATACTGTCCGGGCGGAACGCTCTCCAGCGAAAATGCTTGCGGAAAGCTCACATCGACATCGTTGCCGCTCGGTTGAAGCGTGTCCAGATCGATGTCATTCTGCGCCGCGACGCCGACAACGAAAAAGCTGCTGTCAGCAGAAAATGCCACCGCGCTGATGCGGGATGCACACGGCGTCACACGGCGAAGAAACTCACCCGTCTCCGCCGACCAAAGCCGCGCGGTCTGATCAAAGCTTCCCGTGATGATTGTGGCACCGTCGGGCGCGTAATCAACGGACGTGACTCGTCCGGAATGACCGCTCAACTCGAAGAGCGAACTAAAGTTTGAAGCGTTCCAGACAATCGCGAGACGATCGTCGCTTCCGGTCACCACACGCGTTCCATCCGGCGAGAACGCGACGGAGGTAATTGCATTGTTGTGTCCCATCACCAGATCACCGCCGGCGAATACCGGCTGAAACTGTCCAATCAGGGATCCGGAGGTGCTGTTCCAGAGTTTCGCGGTCTGATCCACGCTGCCCGAAACAATTTGCGTCGTGTTCACAGGTGAGAAAGCCACAGATGTCACGGCGGAAGCATGCTCCGCAAAAGTCACAATCTCGGCACCATTTGCGGCGTTCCAGACGATCGCGACCCCATCATCGCCGGCGGTCGCAATCCGTGTCCCATCGCGCGAATACGTTACATCATTCACACGTCCGGTATGTCCGTTCAGCGTCAGAATCGCAGCCCCCGAAGCGCGCTGCCGCACTTCCACGATTCCATTCTCGTGCGCGACGGCAATCTGCTCATTATTGGGTGCGAATGCGACGGCTGTAACACCCCCGTGATTACTGGAAAACTTATTGAAGCGTCGGCTGGTCGCGGCATTGAAGATGTCAATCGTTCCGTCGGCGGATCCGGATAAAACAAACTGTCCGTTCGGCGAGATCGCGACATCGGTGACTTCGTCATTCACACCTTCAAAGGCACCAATTTCTTCAGCTTCCGCGACTGTGAAGGCGACGGATTTTGCATCGCAGGGATCGCGGTCGCCATCGAGACCCACGCGTGTCATGCTCGGGACACCGGGAGACACCGTCGTGTCGGCACTGACCCACAGCGGGGAATCCTGCGATAACACAAGATTGCGTACCGAAGCAGGCGGATGCCGGAACGAGGCACGGGGCTGTGGGATGCCGACATCGATAATTCGCGAGGCCGTCGCGGTAATGCCGGCGTTGTCTGTCACGGTCAAAACCACGCGGTATGTGCCCGGCGACGAAAATGTATGCGCGACTACCGGAAGCAATTCACGCGAGCCGTCGCCGAAATCCCAGCGATAGCCGGCGATGTCGCCATCCGGGTCGAAGGAGTCACTGGCGTCAAAATTGAAAATCGCCGGCGCGGTCTGAGACGCGGTCCGGTCAACATTGAAGACCGCCACGGGTGATTCCGTCACAACGATGCTGATCGTCTGCATCGAAGTGGCACCATCGTCGTCGGTCAACTGGAGCGTCACGGTGAACGTGCCCGTCTGTTCGAAGGTAATGCGGGGTGAAATGTCGGGGCTTGTCTGTCCGTTGCCGAAGTTCCAGCGCCGCTGAACGATAATGCCGTCATCGTTGCTGGTACTGGAGCTGAATTGAACCGTCAGGGGCGCGATGCCGGACTGACGATCCACGGTAATCACCGCGCTCGGGGGAAGATTGAATCCGCCGCCGCCGCCACCACCCGCGACGACATCCCCACCAACTAGACTCGGAAAGCATCCGGCGAAATTGGCCTGCAACAGGAGAGCCGGCATGAACGCCGCGGAAAAAAGGACAGTACGCCAACGCGACATGAAATACTCCCTGAGTCGAGTGTGAGTACGGTAATGTTTGATTGCAAGAAAGGACGCGAAAACGTCGCCTCCCTCCCATCGAACGTCAGCCCGGCGCGCTGCACGATCCGCGCAAACTGCGCAACTCGGCAAAACGCAGGCGACCCGTTCAGTATCGCCCGGTCCACGAGTCGGATCAAGGGGTACGGCGCGCACTTATCCTATTCTGCCTGCGATGCTTGCAACGCAGAGAACGTATCCCCGCGCCACCGCCGATCGAAAAGGGAGGAGACGCGCTGGTCTTTTGGACCGCCCAATCGCGATCCCGGTTCCAACGGATTTTCACGTCCTTGTCATCTTGCCGTGGGCGATGAGGATTTGCTGGCGGAAAATGAGCGTCTGATCGTCGCAGCGCGAACTCAACCGATCCGCTGGCCGTGCGAAAACTCTACTCGATTGCCATCCGGGTCCGGCACACCGCAGTAGTATCCGACGATCTCGCCGGCATCGACCGGCTGCCAGAGATCCGGCAAACCGGCCCGCAAGGCACGCTGATAAATCTGGTCCACGACCTCGCGCGAGGAGACCGACAAGCCGATATGCTGCATCGGGGGCTGAATGTTTGCTTCGTAGTCAATCTCAATCAGAACAATGACAAACGTTGGCGGGTCTTCCCCCCAACCGAGCCACACAACGCGCGTATCGTCGCTTTCCCGTTCGTGGACGACGCCCATGTCGCAATAGGCGCGGTAGAATTCGATTGACTTCCGTGCGTCGCGCACCTGCAATGCAATATGCGAGCAAAACACGCTGATCCTCCGTGCGAGGGCATTCAGACTATTCGGGATTTCCGGCAGGTTTCGTTGCGCGCGAAGTGTTTCCTCTCAGTCGTGTTGACGCTTCGTACCACGCCGTCACAAAATCCGCCCCGACATACGACGGCCAACCGCCCGGTTTCGTCTCCGCGATTTGCTGGTACAAAGCGATCTGCCGCGGCGACAGAAACTCCTGCGGATTGCCGCTTGTACCGATCGCCGCATTCACGCGCGCGGCCTGCATCTCGGTCATCGGAACGTGCCGATACGCCGAGCTTGTGAGATAATATTTGGGTTCTTTGTCGACGCGAATTGCCGCATCGGTGCGTGTCGACGCAATACTCTTGTCTTTCGATATTCTTGCCTGTGCGTCTGTGCGTGCATAGACGTGGCTGGCGCATTGCATTTTCGCCGCAGCGCTCATGAGCTTTTCGAATGAGATTCTGCTCGGATCATAGTGTAGTTCGACCACTTCCTGCCCCCCAAGAAAGCCCGGCCGCGTGTCCACGACGCCATCCAACGTGCCGAGATTCTTCTCACCTTCCCAGAAGCAGTGCATCGCGAAGGTGGCGGTTTCAAGCCGGTTTCGGCGCGTTGAAGCTTCTGTCGCCAGCAGCGCCAGATAGGACGGCACCGGACGCTCAGCTTTTTTCAGCGCAACAACCATCGCGCTGGCGAGCCCGGCCAGCGAATAATCGTCCGCTACGCGCGGCGACAGCGGCTTACGCGACGAATCGATGATTCGCACAACAGGATTGTTCCAGGACGGCTCATCGAATGACTTTAAAAGCGCGGCCTCTTCGGGCACGTTGTTGTATACCGCGACAGGTACAAACAGCGTCTCGGCAGCTTCAACAAGTAACGGATGGCGCAACACCTGATCGCCGTAGTCTTTGCAGGTGCTGCATCCCGGCACTTCCTGGAAAAGCACGAGCAGCGGCAGGTCGCGCGCTTCGGCATCTTTGACGGCGGCGGAAAAGTCGCGTTGCCAACGGATAGCGCCAAGTTCCTGCGGCTGTGCACCGGCGAGCACAACGGCGCTGCAGCTCGCAAAAAACATCGTCGTCGCGATTGTTGTCATAT
>JBFWWY010000382.1:0-4205 GCA_050245935.1 Phycisphaerae bacterium
CGAAAAATCCCGCTCGATGTATCGCAACGACGAACTCGGATTCGCCTTTCGCGACCCACTTTTTCACAACACGTCCGATGGCAGCGAAGGTGCGGTCATTCAGCTATTCGCACCGGCCAAAGACAACTTCAGTGCAAACATTAACGTCGTATTGCAACCCGCGATGCCCCGTGAAGCATTCCTGGACGTGTCGAAACGCAGCATGGCCGTCATGGGAATGACCATTGCGGATTCGAAAGAAATACAAATCAACGGCCGCGACGCACTGGAGATGATTTGCACCGGTAAAGTTGCGGAATTCGACTTGAAACTGCTCGTGACGGCCGTGATGGGCGGCAACTACACCTACCTGATCACCGGCACGGCGCTGGAAACGAATTTTTCCGACTACGAAGCGAATTTTCGCCGAATGATCGAGTCGTTTCAACTCAAAGCACCGGAATAGGGTTGTCGCCAAACTGAGATCGCAATGTTGGCAAGTTGGCGAAATTTTCACCGACGGCATGTTCTGCTGAGATTCGCCGTCAAATCCGCAATATTGCTCGTCGTCGCAATTCTCATCCTGTTTCCGCGATTCTGGCTCCTGCCGCAATGGGCTGCGCGCTGGAGCAATCCGGAAGACTTGATCGATCCGCACCATCCCGGCCTCGCGCAACTCGAACAAACCGCCAGACGCCGCCTGCAACAGCTCCCGGCCGTCACCGAACGCGAAGTCTTTGCGACCGCCGAGCAAGTCGTGCTTGAAGCGATTCCCTACGAATATGATTGGAACAATTCCGGACAGGTCGATCATCTGCCCACCGTCGACGAAGTGTTCGCCGCCGGCGTCGACGACTGCGACGGCGAGGCGATTGTCATCGCATCGCTCTTACGTCGAATGGGCTATCAGGCGAGTCTTGTCACCGACTTTCTCCACGTGTGGGTGCAAGGCCCCGAAGCCGAAGCGCTCAGCATCGGCGGCACTCCCAGCGTCACCATGCACAAGCGACCCGCTGTTCGCGTCGATCCGCAGATGTTTCGCAATCTCACAAAAGGGACATTGTTCGGGATTCGCATCTTCCCCGCGACACGCCAACTCGTTCTGATCGCCGCGATTCTACTGCTCGCGTTTCATCCGCGTGCGTCCGGATGGCGAATCATCCTCGGCAGCGTGCTCTTCGTGGCCGGCTGGCTGGTTCTGCGACAGTATCAACTCTCCTGGTCGCTGTGGATTCCGGCGGCTTGCTTCCTGGCCGCGATTGCTGGATTGATTCTCATATTGTGGCGAAGGCGCGTCGCGACCGGTTGAGAACCGGTCCCCCAGAAAAAAACGCGTCTTGACCGGTTGAGAACCGGTCCTCCAGAATAACACGTGACCGGATGAGAACCGGTCCCCCACAATAATACGGAGGGTGCCCCATCTTTAGCCGCGCAAAGATCATGACGAAGGCGTAAGCGTTATCGCGGCGAAAGGTGGAGGACATCAATCATGTAACGTGATTTCAGCGCTGGTCTTGGGCGTTTCCCATACGCGAACGCGTGCGAGCTCGACGGGCGCGAACGCGTCTTTCAGCAGCCGCCAGCAGACCGATGCAATGTTTTCCACGCTTGGATTGAGCGCGCGAAACTCCTCAGTGTCGAGATTGAGATGCTTGTGATCAAACCGCGCAATAATCACGTCATGGACGATTTTCTCAAAGCGCGGCAATGGCAGCACAATGCCATTATTTTTGTCCGGTTCTGCGCGAACGGTCACGTCGAGAAAATAATTGTGCCCGTGCCCGTTGGGATTGTTGCATTTTCCAAAAGTCTCGCGGTTTTCGCTGTCGCTGAGGTCGTCGCAATGCAGCCGATGCGCCGCGGAGAATTCGAACTGCTGTGTGAGATAAACCATCTTCGGATTTTCCTTGCGGACTACGAATGTCAATGTCGGCGTCGGGGCGAGTTCCAGCTTTTCAATCGGTGCGTTTGCGGGGGCCTGCACGACGACCGCGCGGAAGATCGCGATCAGCAGTTGTTCTGCGGGCATGCGCCAGCCGTGCTCGCGTAATACGTCCGCGGTGCGCGGTATCGCATGTTCGCGCAGCAATTCGTCAATAATCCTGATATTGCACAAATAGCCGCTCGGCTGTTGCGGCTGACCGACCACGGTCGCACGCAGCAACAGATACGGCACTATTCCGACGGCACTCGGCCAGCCGCCCCAGGAATTCGTTTTGGGCTGACTCAACTCGACACGGCCGGCCCAGTCGCGGTCGATGGAGAAACGGATTTCACGGGTCAGATGAACCATGCGTGAATAATAGACGATGAAACGGGCGGTGTTGATTTCACTGGTTTCGATTTCATGCGCGTTTCGGCGTTGGGATGATTTATGCCACGCGCGTCGAGAGACCGATTCATTTGTCGAATCAAGCTCGGCACGAGCCGCGGTTGTCAAGGTGCGACAACCCGAGACCCCCTACCCGACACCCTTGCACAATTAAGGGGTCGCTGTACCTCGCGCACCCAGAAACCCTTTTGCCAGTCAAATTCACTCGCCTTCTCGGTGCCTCCGTGGTTGCAATTGTCTTGGTAGACTACGAATCGCGCGAGCCGGGCGCGTCGAACTTGTCCGGCGCGAGGACGCTCAGGGTTTCTTTGCCGGCGTCACTGGCGGCGAGCAGCATACCCTGACTCTCATGGCCGCGCATCATCCGCGGCGCGAGATTCGCAACGATCACAATCTGCCGACCGACGAGATCGTTCGGGTCATAAACACCGCGAATCCCCGCCAGAATCTGCCGCTTTTCCTCGCCGAGATCGACCTGCAACACAAGCAGTTTGTCCGCATTGGGATGATCTTCGGCGGCGGTGACCGTGCCGACGCGGAGGTCCACCTTGATAAAGTCGTCAAATTGAATCTGATTGGTCGATTCGGTCACGGATGATCCTCCTTCGCGCGTAGTTGTTTTTTTCCATCGTTACATGCTAAAAAGCAGTTCCACTGGAGTCATGGAATCCGCTGAGAAACGGCTCGGCGGGAGCCTCGCCCTCCCATTTCAAAGTCCAAAGCATTCCTCTTCTGAAGTTTTGGGCTGCGCCATCCATGTTGAAGTTCGGCGCTTCGCTCTCCGCGATTGAAGAGAATCGCAGCGAGCGTCGGTCCTGTCAGGTGTCGACGCGGAGCAGCGTTTTCCGGAGATACGCGTTCATTTCCGCTTCAAATGTGTCGAGATCATCGGAAATATACGCACGAAACATCGCTTCGCCGCGATTCGGCGCGCCGCCGCTGCCGGCCTGATTCATCTGCCGGCGCAGCGCATCGGCAAAGTCCGCGGACCCCAGCGCGTCGCACATGTTGCGGAATCCGTCCGCATACTTTCCATCCTGTCCTTCCATCATGAAAACCACCAGCGCCCACACCTGCGCATAATAGGTGGCAACCGTGCGGCTGGTTTCGCCGACGATGCGGCCGGCATTGGTCTCGAGCAAATCGCGCAGCGGCATCAGCCGGTCGCGAAGGATCGCTTCGACGAGCGCATTTTTGCGGCTTGGGTTGAAAGTCGGTTCAAACGCAGCGAGCCCGCTCGTCGTCCAGCGTTGGCCCTCGCAGGCCACCGCCAACCCCTCGTTGAGCCAGGCCGGCACTTCCTGATTCACAAAATGATATAGGTACTGATGCAATCCCTCGTGCGCCATCAGCGGGAACGTGACCTGGTTTGCGACGAACTGAATCGCGGTCACGCCTCGCTCGGAGTAGCCGCCGTTGCGGATTTTCAGAAAGATCGGCGCACGGACCCCGGCGAATCGTTTGGTGAATGCGACCCACTCGGCACGGTCGGCGAACAGGTAAATCGTCATGCGATCCTGATTGATTCGCGCCGGCGGCACCAGTTCCTGGTAATAGTCGAACGTGCGCTCCATCAATTCGGGAAACGACGCCAGCAATCCGGCGTCGTCCACCGTTGTGAGAATTTCATAATGATCCGTGGTGATGCGACGACCGGGCGCGCTGCCAAAGTTCCACTCGGAGACTGTCGAGACGATCGGACGCTGCGCCGTTTGGGACGTTGCGCAGCCGGTAAGAAGCGCGCAGAGAACAAGCGCTGCGAAACCCATTGCCGCTCGATCAGTCATTGCGATCAGACACCTTTCGCGATTTCGCCGCTCGCGCGCCCGTCTCCCTTTTGCCGCACACCCGGCTCGTCGCGGCGAATGTAGCGACTCAGCAACGGTTTGGGCAA
>JBFWWY010000383.1:0-4201 GCA_050245935.1 Phycisphaerae bacterium
TTGGAAAAATTCGTTCACAGTTATGGTTTGGGGATGGGATACGACATCTGTGCACTGCGTCCGACGGGTATATACGGCATCGCACAGCCGGTTCAGCAGAGCAAGTGGTTTCCACTCGTTCAGAAAATCGTGCGCGGTGAATCCGTCGAAGTGTCCGGCGGCGGGAAAGAAGTGCATGCCGCCGATGTGGCACAATCTGTGGAATTATTGCTCACCGCTCCAGGAATCGCCGGGCAGGCCTACAACTGCTACGACCGCTATTTCTCCGAACTCGATGTCGCGACAACAGCCAACGCACTCTCAGGCAGCGGTGCCACCATTCTGGGCGAAGCGACGCACCCGGCCAATCAGATAGAAACTGCAAAACTACGCGCGCTGGGTTGCAGCTTTGGCGGCTGGACATTATTCGAGCAGACGATTGGCGAACTGGTGGACGCAGCTCGCGCGCGCCTTTGACTTCGTATGGGAAACGGTATGGCAACAGCGCCTAACCGGAAGTCGTTTGGCGTTTCCCGCCTGCGGCTTTGAATTCAGTAACCGAGGCGCTTTCGGGGAGTGTGGTACCGCCATACTTGGGTGAAATCGCGACGTACGGCTTGCCCAGCAACTTCTTGACGAGAATGACTTCGCCCATGTCATTGCCTTCGTAGGTGTGGCCGATGAACTGCAGCAAGTAGCCGAGTACGAACAGGACTTTCGGTCGCCACCACAAATCCCACATTCCGTGATACAACTGCCAGCCTGCCAGTACCAGCGCAACGATTGTCAACGGAATTCCGATGATGTGAAGCACCAGCGAGATTCTGGATTGGTGCCGCAGCAGCCAGTTTTGCAGCCAGTTTGGGAGGGTCATCGGCATTTGGGAGAATATACGCAGATTTTGCACGTGTGTCATTCCGCCGCTTCATTTTCCCACATCACCCGAACGATAAAAAGGAGTAAAGAACTGGGTCCGGATGCCAGCGTGCCCGGGGATATCGCGACGGACCCTTCCTTCTTTTGGCTTCTGCGACGGATTCGGCCCCTGCGCCGGTTTGCTTCGCCCTTGGCAGCGTCCCGACAGCGGACCCTTTCCCTGAGCTTGGAGAACACGTGCTGATCACCATCAACGGCGAACGACTCGACGAAACCGTCCGCACCGACTCGATGCAGGCAATGCTGGATGACGTTGCGGCGTTTGTACCGCACGGCGAAATCATTGTGGCGGTCGACGTCGATGGTGCGCGCATTTCAGAGTTGGAATTGCCGGCGCGGCTCGAACGCCCCGTTGCGGATCGGTGCCAGGTCGATTTGGTGTCCGCATCGCGTGAACGCGTCGTCGCGGATGCCCTCTTGGCACTCGCCGAAGACTTGGACGAAACCAGCGACGAACAGAAGCTCGCCGCCGACCAACTGGATAGCGGCCAGATGGCGGCAGCGTTTCTTCGGATCGGCCAGTTCGTCAAATCCTGGAAAACGTGTAAAGACGCGATTTCACAGTCTTCCGCTTTGCTCGGTCGCGACCTGACCAGCGTCATCTACAACGATAAGCCCGTCGCCGACTATCTTCGTTCGCTCTGCGAGAAACTTGAAGCCATCCGCGCAGCGCTCGCCAGTGAGGACACCGTCGCACTCGCCGACGTGCTGCATTTCGATGTGCCTGAGGAATGTGCCACGTGGTGCGGTTTGCTGCGCTGGCTGGCGGGGGAACTCCTGGCGTCAGCCGATTCGAACAGCCCGGCGTCAGAAATCGCTTAGCATTCCTGCGGCCCCATGCCGATATCTGTCTCCTGTCGGCGCGTATCGAAAAAGCTCTGCAGAATTCGCCGCGCCGCCAGCGTGTCGCGCAGTGCTGCCCGCTTCTTTCGCGAAAAGCCTGTGTCCACCAGGTCCAGATCGGCTTGAAAGGACGAGAGCCGCTCGTCATGCAGCGCGACCGGAATGTCGCACCGCTCGACGAGTTGCGCGTGAAAGATTCTGGATAGTCGGGTTTGGGGAGAGTCGCTTCCGTCCATCAGCAGGGGGAGGCCGACGACGATTCCGTTCGCGTCCTCTTTCTTCGCAATGTCCGCGATTTGTTCGGCATTGCGCGACGCAGTTTTCTCGGCAGGAATCGTGCGAAGGCCCGCCGTCACGGAGGTCTGCTCATCTCCGATCGCAAGACCGATCCTGCGCAAGCCGTAATCGATGCCGAGCCAACGTCCCATAACTATCCTTGGCGCGGGCCGCTCCGTTCGCTTGCGCGCCGAATGCCAGCGGATATGCATTTCGCTTGCCAGAATTCGTTTTTTTCGCGGCCGTGCTTGATAATCATTGCTCCAGGAGTATACTCACGGATTCGCTATTGGCACGATTGCTTCAGTCACCGAGGAGCACCACTCGATTGACAAATATCACTCCGAAGCAGCTGCGCCGGAAAGGCACCGAGCTGTTGCTTGCGGTGCGCGCACGCGCGGCCACCGTGTTCCAATGCGATCCCACGCCACGCCGGGGATAAAACTGACAAGACGTTTTCAACCGCGATTGTTCTGAGGTTGTTTCATGCAGATTACCAAAGTTCGGGATTTCAGTCGATTCGGCGACGCGCTTTCGATCCCCAATCTGATCGGCATTCAGACGGATTCGTATGCACGGTTTCTTCAGGAAGAGTTGGAGCCGGGCAAACGGAAGGCCAATGTCGGCCTCGAGGCGCTGCTGCGGGAAGTTTTCCCGATCGCCAGCTACGACGAATCGATGCGGCTCGAGTATGTGCAGTATCAGCTCGACGCTCCACGCTATACGCCGGACGAATGTCGCGAGCTCGGCCTGACCTACGGCAAACCGTTCAAGGTTACGGTGCGTCTCCATCGCAAGGACGTGGAAGAGGTCAAGGAAGAAGCCATCTACCTCGGCGAAATGCCGATCATGATCGGCGGCGGGGAATTCATCATCAACGGCTCCGAGCGCGTGATTGTATCACAGTTGCATCGTTCGCCGGGCGTGGACTTCGTCAAGGAATCGGCGGAAGGGGATCGTGCGCTGCACGCCTGCCGGATTATTCCGGAGCGCGGTTCGTGGATCGAAATCAACGTCACCAAGAAAGACGTACTCGCGGTTCGAATCGACCAGAGCAGCAAGATTCCCGCGACGACTTTCCTCCGCGCCATGGACGAGAAATACGGCACGGATGAGCAGATTATTCACGCGTTTCACGATGTGAAATCGGTGAAAGTCGGTTCGCTCAAGCCGGAAATGTGGACCGCCGCACCCGTCATCGATCCCGAAAGCGGTGAGGAAATGGTCGGTGCCGGCCGCCAGATCGGCGAAGCGCTGAATCGAATTCGTGAATCGGGCATCAAGCAGGTCACAACCATTGCGTCGCTCTCCGACCCGATCATTCTCAATACACTCGCCGAGGATGCTGGCCATACGCACGAAGAGGCGCTCCAGCGGATTTACGCACGCCTGCGCCCCGGAAACCCGGTGCAGTTGGATAAGGCCCGCAAGCTCTTCCAGGAAAAGTTCTACGACGAGAATCGCTACCGCCTCGGCCGCGTCGGTCGCTTCCGCTTGAATCGCAAATTTGAGCAGGGCGTATCTGAGGACGAAATGGTTCTGCGGCCGGAAGATTTCGTCAGTTCCTTGCGGTACATGTTGGCCCTCCGCGCCGGGGAAGGCAAAGTGGACGACATTGACCACTTGGGGAACCGCCGCCTTCGCACGATCGACGAACTCGCGGCAGAAGAGTTGAGGAAAGGCTTCCTCAAGTTGCGTCGCACCGTTCAGGAACGCATGAGCCTGAAAGACCCCGAATCCATCGGTAAGGTTGCCGAACTCGTTAACACCAAGAGCATCTCCAGCGCAATTGATTTCTTCTTCGGGCGCAGCGAACTCTCCCAGGTGGTTGACCAGACCAATCCTTTGTCGCAGTTGACGCACGAAAGGCGTCTCTCGGCACTTGGCCCCGGCGGGTTGAATCGCAAGCGCGCTGGTTTCGAAGTGCGCGACGTCCATATTTCCCACTACGGACGCATCTGCCCCATTGAAACGCCGGAAGGCGTCAACATCGGCCTCATTGCCTCGCTCGGCATTTTCAGTTCCGTCGACGAGTATGGATTCCTCACAACGGCTTATCGCAAAGTGGAAAAAAGCACGGCAAACGGCGAGCTCCTCCGGTTGCGGGCCGATGAGGAAATGCGGGCGACGCTGGCACCGCCGGATGTCCTCGTGCCGCTGAAAGATC
>JBFWWY010000384.1:0-4184 GCA_050245935.1 Phycisphaerae bacterium
CAGAACGTCCGGCACGGGGGCACGGACGCTACAAAGGTGTTATCCGATGTAGTGCACCGTGAGGATGCGCTCGTCTGTCAGCAGCGTCTGCGTGAGATTCTCGATTTCGGTCGCGGGTCCCGCAAACATCACTTGAATCTTGAGATTGCCGTTGGCTTTCTCAATGCGAAAGCGTCGGCGCTTGAGCTTCTCGGCGCTGAAGCGGTCGCGCAATTCTTTCGCGAAGGCCAGATTCGGTTCGATTTCGATTTCGAGGCGACTGGTCTCGAAATATTTTTCGAGCCAGCGTTCGAAGTAGTTAAAGCCCAGCAGAACCGTGAGCGCAAGCCCGGTGGCGACGCCGCCGAGCGCGAAATAGCCGGCACCGAACGCGAGGCCGATGCTGGCGTTTGTCCAGATGGTGGCGGCGGTTGTGAGACCGCGCACGCCGCGACCCGCTTGAATAATTGAACCGGCGCCGAGAAAACCGACGCCGGTGACGATCTGTGCGGCGATGCGGGTTTTGTCGGCGTCTTCGGCATCGGCCATGTGCGACGACATAATCGTGAAAAGCGCCGCGCCGAAGCAGATGAAGATGTTGGTGCGGAGGCCGGCCGGTTTGTCGTTGAGTTCGCGCTCCAGGCCGATGACGCCGCCGGCGAAGCAGGCGAGAAGCAGTCCAACAATGTCGTGCCAATCGACGAGCATATCGGCATCCTAGCGATTTCGGACATCGTGGGTATATGCAGTGCGTGTGTGCCCGGAATTCAGCTTTTGTTTATTTTTCGGCGTGAATCCATCCGCGAAGGGCGAATATTGTTGTGCCGCTCGCATGCACAGGTCGCAAGAAATCCTCAGGCAAAAGTGGCTCAACTCGCGCAAAAGCGGCACATTCCGCGCCTGCCACCCCGCTCTTGGTTTGAATGCCGGAAACGCGACCGATATCCTAGACTAATGACTGAGGACACAAACATCGCCGGCAATCGGGAATGCGTTGTACCGGTGCGCGCGATGGAAATTTTGGGCGGGGTTCGCATGCGCTGCGAAGCTCTGCTCATGGATAAGGGCAGCGAATGTCCCAGTTTCTGACCCAGGTTCCCAGACAGATGCTCCGGCAGGAGCAGCGACTTACGCCGCAGTTGATCCAGGCGATGGACATCCTGCAGTTGCCGCTGCTGGCGCTGGAAGCGCGGATTGCGCAGGAACTGGACAGCAATCCCGCCTTGGAGATGGTGCAGAACGAGCAGGCGGACCCCGACGGCATCGAACGCCTCGACGAGCGCAACGAAGGCGAAAGCGATCTGATCGTCCGCGACGGCGACGCCGAGGACTTTGCCCGGCTCGACAATCTTTTCAGCGAATACGACTATCTCGACGACGAGTCCGACTATCGCGGCACGCGGTCGCGGGCGCAACTCGCCGAAGACGGCAACAACAAGTTCGACGCGATGCAGAACACAGCGGCGCGGCCGCAGAGCCTGCACGATTATCTGCTGGACCAGTGGCGATTGCTCGATCTGACGGAGCGGGATCTCGAGCTCGGCGAGGTGCTGATTTCACACGTCGACTCGCACGGTCGCATCGAGTCACCCTTGGATGAGATCGCGGAAGTCGCGCAGCCGGCTTCGACGCCTGACGAATTGTTACCCGTCTTGCGGAAACTGCAGACGCTCGACCCGCCGGGGATCGCTGCGCGGAGCGTGCAGGAGTCGCTGCTGCTGCAGCTTCGCGCGTTGCCGGAAGATACGGAACTTGAGAAACTGATCATTCGCGATCATTACACGCAGTTGCAGAAGAATCGCATCCCGCAGATCGCAAAGGCGCTCGACGTCGAGATTGAAGACATCAACGACGCGATTGCGAACATCGCACGGCTGCGGCTGAATCCGGCGGCGGAAATCGTGGAAGACGACACGCCGGTGATCGTGCCCGATGTAATCGTAGAATACAACGAAGAGACCGACGCCTACGACGTGCGGCTGGCACGGGGCAATTCGCGCGAGTTGCGGATTTCGCCTGAGTTTCGCGCGGCGCTGGAGCGGTCGCGCGAGGACAAGAAAACCCGCGCGTTCATCAAGGAAAAGATCGAGGCGGCGGGCGCGATTCTTGATGCGCTGCGCTTTCGTCGCGATCGCTTGCTCGAAGTCGCGAAAGCCGTCGTCGCGGCGCAGCGCGATTTTCTCGATCACGGCGAGCAGCATCTCAAGATTCTCCGCATGAGCGAACTCGCGGAGCGCTTCGACTGCGATCCATCGACGATCAGCCGCACCGTCGACGAAAAGTATTTGCAGACGCCGCGCGGCGTCTATCCGCTACGACGGTTTTTCACCGGCGGCACCTCGTCGGCGGAAGGCGAAGAGATCGGCTGGGACAGCATCAAGGCGAAGGTCGAAGAGATCATTGAAAACGAGGACAAGCACGACCCGCTGAACGACGATCAGATTGTCGACGCGCTGCTGAAAGCCGGCATCGACATCAAACGCCGCACCGTCGCAAAATATCGTGCGCAGCTCGGCATTCCCCCGGCGCGGCAGCGACGGCAGTATTAGCGACTTTCAAGTCGGCAAAATTCCATCTACAACACGATGCGGGTTCATACATCACCACCGAGAGCGACTTCCTAAAACTCTGCACGGTACGTCCTTGGAATCTGAACTCCACTTGAGAACCCATTAAAAATCGGGTGGACTTTGGAATGTTCAGAGGAACTCAAAATCTTCTTGATTCCTATCTCTGCCTTCTGGTACGACGTTATCGGCACCAAGTGGGTTATACCGTTATGCTTGATTCGTTCAGCCATGTTTTCTTCTGCTGGTTTCGTAACATCGCGTGTGCCATGTTCTGGATCTCAGCAAATGTAAAGGAGCATTGAAAATGAAACAAGTGCGTGTGGCTGCTGTCGTTGCAATCCTTGGCATGATTACCGTTCCTTCGTGGGCTATCGATACCAAGTTTATATGGGTTGGAGACTGCGATTGCTACTGCTGGCTGAACAGCGACTGTTGGACCTGGATCGGCGATCCATTAAGACCGTATCCGTGGTACTGCGCATCGGACAACGTCCTTATTTCCGGAACTTCGCCGGTTACAATTCTAATTGACGATGGTTGTTTCGGCTCATTTTGCAAAGAACTTGCTATGGAAACACGCGTAACATTTGGTGATACAAGCGGTTCGACCAGCGACGAGATCAAAGCGACGGCGATAGAACTTCGCGCGATGAGCAGTGCAATTACGATTACGGTTTCGGACAGCCAGATCGTGGGAACAATAGACCAGTGCAACGATCCTTGCGCACCGATTTAGCTCATGGTGATGCGGGTCGAGTTTTCGCCGATTCAATTGGGGAGAAACCCATGCCTGTGAAACTGCATGTTTTGGTCGTCGTCGGTGCCCTGTCGCTGCCGGCCACCGGCGAGATTAACGTCCCGCCGGAATATTACTATGTGGAGTTGATCCCGCGCGAGGTGGGCTTCTCGCAGTTCGCTTCTATCAACAACCGCGGCGAAGTCGTCTGGTCTACCCGACTCGGCGGGGAAGACTGGAGTAATTCGGAAATCTTTCTCTACCGGGACGGCGTTGTCGCGCAACTCACCAGCGATACGGTTCGCGATGATTTCCCCGATATCAATGATGACGGCACGATCGTCTGGTCGCGGGCCGACGGCCCTGATGGCGTTCTGGAAATCGTACAATATCGCGATGGGGAGATTACCCGCATCACAGACGAATCGAAATCAGAAACGGCGCGCGATAACCTCGGTCCGGCCATCAATGCCTTTGGTCAAATTGCTTGGCATCGTAGGGCGCAAGCGGTCTGCAGCGGTAGCGATGCAGAGATTTACTTTTTTGATGGTAACGCCGCAGATGCTCTCGCACCAATTGGGCTTGCCAATCAAGCTGTCGATCTCAACGATCAAGGTGAAGTCGTCTGGACACAATATGATTTCTGCAGTTCACCATGGACATCGCGAATTTTGCTAGAGGCTATCCCAAAACTGGTTTCAGGCCGAACTCGCGTTGATCGAATTCGTGCGAACTGCTTGGAAAAGTGCCATATCTAGATTGCGCGTAATCGGCAAAATTGGGTTTTGGGATAGGTTCTATATTCGTTTGGTGTGATTCACGAAGTGTCAGATGACGGTATGCAGCCACAAAGGGTCTCGATTAACAATAATCGATATATATCCTGGACACAACAAGAA